>JBASLQ010000509.1:0-5321 GCA_049656425.1 Sedimentibacter sp. | reverse complement strand
GGTGTTTTAGAAGGACAATTTGCTGAATATTTCAAAATGGCAGATAAAATGTCTGGAAAAACTGGTGATAACTTATTGAAATTATTAGAGCTTAGATTTGATAATGTAGTTTATAGATTAGGCTTTGCTAGTTCAAGACCAGAAGCAAGACAATTGGTAGTTCACGGTCATTTTACTATTAATGGTAAAAAGGCTGATATTCCATCAATGATTCTTCAAGTTGGCGATGAAGTAAAAGTTAAAGAAAAGAGCCAAAGCTCAGATAAATTCAAAGCTTTAATTGAAAATCATAAGAAAACTGCTCCACAATGGTTGCAGGTAGAACCTGATGACTTCACAGGAAGGCTTATAGCTGAACCTGCGAAAGAAGATATAGAAATACCAATAGAAGAGCATCTGATTGTCGAGTTGTACTCTAAGTAGTAAGGTATTTAAGAATTATTACCCTCGGCAAACATCACATCTAAGGAGGGTTGGGATGATAGAAATAGAAAAACCTAATATTACGTTAATTGAAAAAAATGATGATAACTCATATGGGAAAATAGTAGTTGAACCACTTGAAAGAGGTTACGGAACAACACTTGGAAATTCACTCAGAAGGATACTTCTTTCATCATTACCAGGAGCAGCTGTTACATCAATCAACATCCAAGGAGTATTGCATGAATTTTCTACAATACCTGGAGTAAGAGAAGATGTAACAGAAATAATTCTTAATATTAAGAATCTGGCTGCTAAAATGAATGTGCCTGGACCTATACAGCTATTAATAGATGCAAAGGGACCTAAAGAGGTTACAGCAGCAGATATAATAACAGGCGGAGATGTTGATATAATCAACGAAGATTTGCATATTGCAACACTTGAAGAAGGTTCCGAACTCATAATAGAGATGGAAATAGAACAAGGAAGAGGATATGTAATAGCGGAGAGAAACAAGAAGGATAGCCAGTCAATTGGTGTAATTCCTATTGATTCAATATATACACCTGTTAAAAAAGTAAACTTCTCAGTTGAAGACACTAGAGTTGGAAACAGAACAGATTTTGACAAATTGACAATAGAGATTTGGACTAACGGAACAATTGAACCCGAAGAAGCAGTTTCTTTAGGTGCAAAAATATTAAGTGAACATCTCAACTTATTCATATCATTGACAGAACATATTAACGATGTAGAAATAATGATTGAAAAAGAAGAAGATGAGAAAGAAAAAGTTTTAGAAATGACAATAGAGGAACTTGATTTATCAGTTAGATCTTATAATTGTCTGAAGAGAGCAGGAATTAACTCTGTTGAGGAACTTACATACAAGTCAGAAGATGACATGATGAAAGTAAGAAACCTTGGAAAGAAATCTTTGGATGAAGTAGCGAAAAAACTTGAAGAATTAGGTTTGTCTCTAAGAAAAAATGATAATTAGTTGTAAAAGGAGGACTAAGCATGGGTAGTCACAGAAAATTAGGTGTCACTACTGACCATAGAGTAGCAATGCTTCGAAACATGACTGCTGACTTGATTAACAACGGTAAAATTGTTACTACAGTAACAAGAGCTAAAGAATTAAGAAGAGTCGCAGAAAGAGCAATTACTCTTGGCAAAAGAGGAGACCTACATGCAAGACGTCAAGCATTAGCTTATATGTATGACAAAAATGCCGTATACAAGCTATTTGAAGAAGTTGCTCCTAAATACAATGATAGAAACGGTGGATACACTAGAATTCTAAAATTGGGACCACGCAGAGGCGATGGAGCAGAAATGGCAATAATTGAATTAGTATAATTGTTTAATATTTACGGATAATTTTCGTTGATGTTAGAAATTTATATTTGAAAATATAGTTGCTTAGCAACCCACAGAAATTATTCTGTGGGTTGTTTTTTAACAAAAATGCTTGTTTCCTGAATCCAGCATTTAAATTTAGTGTTGTAAAATAATGTGAACAATGATATTATCTTAATGCGGCTTAAAAAACGCATAATATAATTAAAAATAGGTGTATAATGGACGATTACATAATTAAAATAGAAAATGTAAAATATAAATACAGCAAGGAAGACATCGGCTATGCTGTTGACGGTGTCAGCCTTAATATAAAAAAAGGCGAGTTTACTGCAATTATAGGACATAATGGATCTGGAAAATCCACATTGGCAAAACTTATTAATTCAATATTGCTTCCTACAGAAGGCAAAATTTATGTCAAAGGCATGGATACGTCTGATGATTCTAAATTGTGGGATATAAGACAAAGTGCCGGAATGGTTTTTCAAAACCCAGATAATCAGCTTGTTGCTACAATTGTTGAAGAAGATATTGCATTTGGTCCTGAAAACCAAGGAGTTGAATCTTCTGAAATTAGAAAAAGGGTTGATGATGCCTTAAATACTGTTGGAATGTATGAATACAGAAAAAGACCTCCTCATCTTTTATCGGGAGGGCAAAAGCAGAGAATTGCAATAGCTGGCATACTTGCACTTAATTCAGACTGCATAATATTAGATGAACCTACAGCAATGCTTGATCCTTCAGGCAGAAGAGAAGTAATGGAAACATTGAAAAAACTTAATGATCAAGGCAAAACCATATTGCTTATCACTCATTACATGGATGAGGCAGTTCAGGCTGACAGAGTTGTAATAATGGATAAAGGCAATATAAAATTAGATGGCACTCCTAAAGATGTTTTTAGAAATATAGAAGTAATTAAAAAGTTTGGTCTCGATGTTCCTCAAGTAACTGAGCTTGCACAGGAACTTGCAAAGGAAGGCCTTAATATACCGCTTGATATAATAAACGTAAAGGATTTGGTGGATTTGTTATGTCAATAAAAGCAGAAAATATAAAATATGTATACAGTGAAGGAACTCCCTTTAGAACTGTAGCTTTGGATAATTTAAATTTAGAAATAAAAGAGGGAGAATTTTTAGGGATTATAGGCCATACAGGCTCTGGAAAATCAACTTTAATACAGCTTTTTAACGGCTTGGAATCTCCTACAGAAGGAAAAATAATTGTAGATGGTACAACTGTTGGGGAAGACAAGAAAAAATTAAGCAAAATACGTCAGCTTGTAGGCTTGGTATTCCAATATCCCGAATATCAGCTGTTTGAAGAAACAGTGGCAAAGGATGTTGCTTTTGGACCTATGAATTTAAATCTTTCAAAAGAAGAAGTAGATAAAAGAGTTAAGGAAGCATTAGAATTAGTTGGATTTAATTATAATGAAATAAAAGATGTATCTCCTTTTGACTTATCCGGAGGGCAGAAACGAAGAGCTGCAATAGCAGGTGTTTTAGCTATGAAACCTCATTATCTTATATTGGATGAACCTACTGCAGGACTTGATCCGGCGGGAAGAAATGAAATATTTTCACAAATTCAAACATTGCATAAAAAAGCTAATGTAACAGTTGTTCTGGTTTCTCACAGCATGGAAGACATAGCTAAGTTAGTAAACAGAGTAATTGTATTATATAAAGGAAAAATACACATGGAAGGAACTCCAAAACAAATATATTCTCAGGCAGAAGAACTTGAAAAAATAGGACTTGGAATTCCACAAGTTGCTCAGATAGTCAATGAACTTAGAAAACGCGGATTTAATATAAAGCCTGATATACTTACAGTTGAAGAGGCAAAAGAAGAAATCTTAAAGGAAGTGAGGAGAAGATAATGTTTAAGAATTTAACCATAGGACAGCATTATCCTGTCGAATCACCAGTACATGACCTTGATCCAAGAGTCAAGATTATAATGACATTCGTATATATAATATCATTATTTTTGGTAGAAAGTTTTTCAACATATTTGATGGTAATTGCTTTTTTGGCAATAGCAATTAAAATATCAAAAGTGCCGATTAAGTTTGTAATAAAAGGCTTAAAACCTATACTTATGATAATTGTCATAACATTTGTAATAAATTTATTAATGACACCGGGAAAGGTTATTTTCCAGGCGGGTTTTATAAAAGTAACGGAAGAAGGTTTAAAGCAAGCAGGATTTATGGCTATTAGGCTTACATTGTTAATTATGGGAACATCACTATTAACTTTAACAACATCCCCCATAATATTAACAGATGGAATAGAAAGCCTTTTAAAACCATTTAAAAGATTTGGATTACCGGCTCATGAACTTGCTATGATGATGACAATTGCTCTTCGTTTCATTCCTACATTAATGGAGGAAACTGAAAAAATTATGAAAGCCCAAAAATCAAGAGGTGCTGATTTTGAAAGTGGAAATATAATGAGAAGAGCAAAAAATTTAGTTCCCCTTTTAGTGCCGTTGTTTATCAGCGCATTCAGACGTGCAGATGAATTAGCTATGGCTATGGAAGCAAGGTGCTACAGAGGCGGAGAAAATAGAACCAGAATGAGACAGCTTAAAATATCAAAGGGCGATTATCTTGCATCAATCTTTTTTGTTGTTTACTTTGCAGCGATAATTATATTTAAAATATGGTAAGAAATATTAAACTTATTATTTCCTATGACGGTACTAATTACAATGGATGGCAAACTCAATTAAACGGCACTACAATTCAAGAAACAATAGAGCAGGCAGCTGGCAAGGTAATGAAACAAAAAATTGATTTAATAGGCTCTGGAAGGACTGACAGCGGAGTTCATGCTTTGGGTCAAGTGGCTAATTTTAAAGCCGACACCAGAATTGATGAAGATAAAATCAAAATAGCATTAAATGCAAATTTGCCATATGATATAAGAATAATTGATTCAACAGATGTTCCCTTAGATTTTAATTCAAGATTTAATGCCCATGACAAAACTTACATGTATCAAATATACAATGATACTGTTGGAAATCCGTTTTACTCAAAATATTCTTGCTTTGTACCATCAAGGCTGGATGTTGATAAAATGGAAGAAGCATTTAAGCTTGTTGTTGGGACTCATGATTTTAAAGGCTTTATGGCTGCAGGATCACAGGTGAAGACGACAGTCAGAACTGTATATGATGCAAAACTTGTAAAAGACAAGCAAATAATAAAACTTTATATAACCGGAAGCGGTTTTTTATACAATATGGTAAGAATTATTGCAGGAACATTAATTGATATAGGCAAGGGTAAACTAGATAGTTCATGCATTGAACAAGCATTGAAAAATCAAAATCGAACTATGCTTGGGCAGACATCCAGGCCTGAAGGATTATTTTTAATGAATGTCAATTATAAAAAAGTTGCTCCGCAACTCCGCTAGGGGGACCTATGTCCCCCTTCGGCGTATAAATGCTAACGCATTTATACTGAGCACCCCCTTGACGGCAAGGACGTCCCGTCCTTTGCA
>JBASLQ010000508.1:0-2702 GCA_049656425.1 Sedimentibacter sp. | reverse complement strand
TGCTCTTGTATCTATCTCAAAATCAAATTTCCATACATTTTTCAAAAGTTCCTCTCGAGATACTGCACGGGTTATATTTTGCAGCAAATATACCATTAACACCAGTTCTGTTGGTGTAATATCAAATAAATGATCAGCAACATAGGCTTCTCTCGTAGCCGAATTAATTTTGAAATTACCGAATGATAGAACATCTGCGGAGGGACCGCCCATATCTAGCTCTAGTCTGCGAAACAATGCCTTTACTCGAGCAACTAGCTCCATAGGAGAAAATGGCTTTATCATATAATCATCAGACCCAAGTGTGATGCCTGTGATTCTGTCAACTTCGCTATCTCTTGCAGAAACAATTATAATGAGAGCATTGCTACGGTTTCTTATCTGTGTGCAAAGAGAAAAGCCATCGGTGCCCGGCATCATAACATCTAAAATTACCATATCTGCTGGTTTTAGTAAAAATGCATCTAGCAATTCATCTCCATTTGAAAATGTGGTTACTTCAAAACCTTCGTTACTTAAAAACATATAAATTAATTCACGTATATTGCGTTCATCATCCGCTATGTAAATTGTTTTTTTCATATGCGCTCACCTCTAGTTTAAAGATATGTTATTTGTTTATTATTATCTCGCCTAAAATCCAAAGTAATTTTGACACAATTATAAAAAAACCGTAGATATGGTTTTATATAATATTACCATAAAAATTTATTAAATTAAATATAAAGATTAGAATAGTTGATTTTAGCTATATTATGATTGTTTCCCAGAAAGTCGTTTTACAACTTTTTTCTGCAAGAATATGAAGGGATGCCACAATATTGCCACAATATTGCCACAGGCTATCTCTTGTTTTACGTAAGTAAGATGTTGTATGATATTGATAAAGGAGGTGAGTGCAATTAGAAAGAGATGGATTCCATTAGTAGTATTATTGATGAGTTTGTTTCTTGTCGCTTGTAATGGTAAAAGGATAAGTGAACAGGCTGAATTAACCTTACCAAATGCTGAGGATTTTTCTGAGCAAACACCAACATCATTAGATGAGAGCGGAATAAATGCGGATCAGAGCCTATCAGAAAAAAGCAAGGCAGAAATTGAACAGAACTCATCAGGGGAAACTTATTTAGAAGATGTAAATTCCATGCTTGAGAGCCTGGAAGAAGTAATTGGTAGTCTTGATGATGTAACCAGTGAGGATTTGGATATTCCAAAGCCATAAATTAAAAAAATATAATTAGGAGGATTTTTAAATGAAAAAAATCATAAGTTTATGTATGGTAATGGTACTCTTAGGGAGTATGAGCATAACTGCATTTGCATCAACCAATAACGACGGCAGTAAATTAGATAATAGAATTGAATCATTGGAGAAAAAGCAGCAACGCATTGAAGAGTTAAAAACAAACAATGAAGATAGGCTAGAGAAGTACGAAACTTTCAAACAATCTTTAATAGAGGAACAGCAGGAGATTCTTAATAATGCTGAACAAAATATTTCCATTTCAGCACAAACCAATCAACTTCGTATTGACCTTGCAAAGACTTTGAAAGAAATGGGTGAAAACGGGATAGAGTTAGATGAAGAAACTAATGTTCAGTTGAAAGAGTATAATGCTCAAGTACTTGAACTAGTGAAAGATTTAAAGGATACAAAGGGCCAAATCAAAACTATTGTTGAAGAGAATAAACAGTATATCAAGGATAGAGATTATTAGTCAATGGACACTGCATATGAGGAAATTTCATCAATACAATTATCTCGCTACGAAATAATCATAAAAATCAATGAACTATTAAAGGAAATGAATGCATTACTTGAAAGTGCATCCGTATAGTTATAATAAAAAAACAGCAAGGATTATTTATCCTTACTGTTTTTTTAAATTGTAAGTATTAATAAGATTTATCTTTACATTTTTATTATTATTTTTTTCCTAAATTCCGATAAAGATAAATAATCTATATATGATCGCAGCAGCCTCTGCTCTTGTGGATATCCCAGTCGGGTCAAGAATATTTCCCGGTTTTCCGTTTATTAACCCATATTGAACGGCCAATGCAATTTCTTCTTCTCCATAGCTGATTGAATTTCTGTCACTGAAGCCAAGATATTGCTCTGCATTTTCCGGAACCTTATATCCTTTAAGCTTTAATGCCCTTCCTGCCATAACAGCCATTTCAAGACGTGAAATGCTATTGTTTGGTTTGAATGTTCCATCAGTGTATCCGTTAATAATACCTTCCTTTACAGCTGATGATATATAACTGCTGTACCAGTCTGATGCATTCACATCAGCAAAGGTATTGCCTGCATTAGAATCGTTAAGATTAAATACTGCTGCAATTAGCTTGGCAAATTCAGCTCTTGTCACAATCCCCTGAGGTTCAAATGCGCCTGAACCCCTTCCGATTATTATTCCGTTGGAAGCAAGATATTCAATTTCCTGTCTTGCCCAGAACCCATCGGGAACATCCGAAAAAGATGGAGCCTTTGGAGTCTCAGGAGTTTTTGGAACCTCTGGAGTTTTTGGAGTTTCAGGAGTTTTCGGAGTATCAGAATTGTCATCATCATCAGAATTGTCCGGTCCCTCTGGTTCTACTGGTTCTTCATCTCCTAAAGAATATACAAGATTAAGCGTTGGTCTTTCTTCTATTTTGCTGCCCGCCCCTTCAAAGGCTTCTGCAACTCTTATTCCTAC
>JBASLQ010000507.1:0-4085 GCA_049656425.1 Sedimentibacter sp. | reverse complement strand
GACATTACCTGTTTCAGGGGAAAAAGCATATATTTATTATTATGATGAGGACATAAATGCCTTAATATTTATGGGAGGAACGATGTCTTCAGATAAAACATCAGTTACAGCAGACATTACCGGACCGGGTACTTATATAGCAGTTTACAATCCAACTCAGGTAATATTTGAAGATATAGCATCTGATTACTGGGGATATCACTACATATACGGACTTAATTATCTCAACACAATTAACGGGTATAATGATAGTGGAAAATTCTATTTTAAACCGGAAGGTAAAATTACAAGATCAGAATTTATTAAGCTGTTGGTAACATCTCAAAATATAAATATCAGCGAAGCATCCGACCTAGAGCTTAAATTTGCAGATACCGACAAAATTCCAAGCTGGGCAGTTCCATATATTAAAGCTGCAGTAATGCGCGGTCTGGTCAACGGAAAGAAAATTGGTGAGAAAATTTATTTTGCTCCCGGAGACAATATTACAAGAGAAGAAATTGCATCAGTTATAGGAAGGACGGTATATTCTGATAAAACAAGCGATAAAATCTTTAATGATGCCGGTCAAGTAAGCAGCTGGGCATGGGATGAAATCAAGAAGCTTGTTGAGCTTGGAATAATAAACGGATATGAAGACAATACATTCAGACCTAAAAACAATGCAACAAGAACCGAAGCAGCCGTCATGATTTACAAAATATTGCTTCAGTAATAATTCAAGGGACAGTCTGAGGACTGCCCCTGGTTTATTCAGAACCGCCAAACTTATCAGGGCGAAAACACCTCTTTCAAGTAACTTGTCAAGTGTTTCTGACACATCATCAACCTCAAACGCAGAGCTTGGCTAACAATCATTTAAATTCAATTTCCCACAAGCTCTGCGATTTGTTGTATGACATGTGAAATTTCACCGCTGTTAATTATTTCTATATCACAATATTTCTTGTATAGAGGGAATCTTTCGTTATACAGCTGGTCTAATTTATTTTTTCCCTCTGCGAGAAGCGGTCTTACATTTGTATCAATATCCTGAATAATGTTATCCATCGGTCTGTTTATAAATATTATAATGCTGTTTTCCTTAAACATTTCAATATTATTTTTTCTCTTTATGATTCCGCCGCCGGTGGCTATGATATGAGAATTTAATTTGCTCAATTCCTTGGCACATTTTGTTTCAACATCTCTGAAATACTCCTCGCTTATCTGAAACATTTCCTTTATGGTTTTATTTTCGCTGGTTTCTATATATTCGTCCATGTCTATATAGTCCATGTTGATTTTTTTTGAGAGCATGCAGCCGATGGTGCTTTTGCCGCTTCCGGGCATTCCTATTAAAACAATATTCTTACTCATAGATTCTCCTGTTAAAACATATTCAGTATATTATCTATAACAGTACTTGAAATTTCTGTTTCATTCCATATTTCTTGTGATTTCACAGCTTGTGCGGCAAGCATGTATAAGCCGTTCAACGTTTTCAGTCCATTTTCCCTGGCTTCTTTTAAAAACAGGGTATCTGAAGGATTGTAAATCAAATCCACAGCCGTACTGAATTTATTCAGATATTTTTTATCCAACGGACTGAATTCTGTCTTTGGAAACATGCCTGTAGGAGTGCAATTAATTATAACAGAGCAACTACCGATTTTATTTAATTCGTCATAATTTATGATTTTATCATCGGGGTATTTCTGCCTTGCTGATTCTATATCCCTGGATACAAGAATTATTTCCTTGATGCCATTGTCCTTCAGGTATTGGGTTACTGCTTTTGATGCGCCTCCTGTGCCTAAGACAACAGCTGTTTCTTTTTCGATTTTTACGTTTGCATTGTCAAGCATCATTCCAAATCCGTAATAGTCAGTATTGTATCCTGTTGACATACCGTTTTTATCGATACTCACTACATTTACGGCTCCTATTTTCAGAGCCTCCGGGCTAAGAGCGTCGAGATACCTGATTATGTCCAGTTTATATGGTATTGTAACATTTACACCCCTGTAACCAAGAGCTTTTAGTCCGGAAACAACATCTTGCAGTCTTTCTTTTTTTACTTCAAACAGACCATAATGACCTTTTGTGTGAGTTTCCTCCAGTATTTTATTATGAATTTGCGGTGAGAATGTATGTCCAAGCTTTTCGCCTATTAAGCCATATAAATTTTCCATAACAGACCTCTTTATAATATTTTAATTTCGTCTTTTTGAATATCCTTACAGGCATTCATAATTTGAGTATAGACAGTTTCTATATAATTTGTATATTTTTTGTTTTTTAAGTGATTTTTGCATTTTTCTATTACAGTTTTCTCTCTTGCTTCGTCTAATACGGGCAGATTTTGTGATGCCTTGTATTTTCCGACCTTTAATACCAATTCAAATCTTTTTTCCAAAAGATTTACTAAATCTGCATCTACTGAATTAATTTCATTTCTGATTTCATTCAAATCTATTTTGTTTTCCATACCTCACCTTCTCTTTCCAATATTAAATCAAGTATTACCAATGCTGCTGCACCCTCAATAACCGGCAGTGCTCTTGGTACAATACATGGATCGTGCCGTCCTGATACAGTTAAGTCCGTATTTTGCATTGTTGATATATTTACGGTCCTCTGCGGAATCGATATAGAGGGTGTCGGTTTTACTGCAGTTCTGAATATTATAGGCATGCCGTTTGTTAGTCCCCCAGTTATTCCTCCGTTGTTGTTGCTATGTGTGGAAATTTTGTTGTCCTGCACATAATATGCGTCATTTGCTTCTGAACCTGACATGCAGGTTATATTAAAGCCTGCTCCGAATTCTATTCCTTTAACTGCCGGTATGGAAAAAATTATATGTGACAGCTTGCTTTCAACCGAATCGAAAAACGGCTGTCCAAGACCAGCATCAACATTGACTATGAATGTTTCTACAACGCCTCCGACCGAATCACCAGTATCCTTTGCCTTCAGTATCTCAGATTGCATCAGTCTTGCTTTTTCTTCTGAAATAGCCGGAAAATCCATTTTTCTCAAGTTTTTCAGAGTAGTGTTATCTATTTCGTAAATTTCATCGTCATTTATTTTGTATATGCTTTTTATACGGCTGCCGATAACAATATTTTTATGCTCTTCAAGTATTTGCATGGCAACTGCACCGGCAAATAACAACGGTGCGGTTATTCTGCCGGAAAAATGTCCGCCTCCTCGATAATCATTGCAGCCTGAGTACCTGATAAACCCGGGATAATCGCTGTGTCCCGGCCTCATGGTGTCCTTTAAAATATCATAGTCCTTTGATTTTTTGTCTTCGTTGTATATAATTGCACATAGTGGAGTGCCTGTTGTTTTGTTCTCAAAATATCCGCTTACTATAGTATATAAATCTTTTTCTCTTCTTGAGGTGGAAAGACTGCTGTTGCCGGGAGCCCTTCGAAGCATCTGTTTTTTAATATAGTCCATGTCAAGCTTAATTCCTGATGGAAGTCCGTCAATGATAACACCTATTGCTTCACCGTGAGATTCGCCGAAAATACTTATTTTTAATTTATTGCCGAACATTGAGCTCATTAATTAACCCTCCTAAAGCTTTGTAATCGTCCCAAAATGACGGATAGGATTTATTTACAGCTGTATAATTTTCTAATATAATTTCTTTTTCACATTTTGTTGCGGCAATTGCAAGTGACATTGCAATTCTGTGGTCGTTCCAGCTGTTTACAGCAGCATTGCCCTTTAAACTGTTCAGCCCTTTTATTATCAGACCGTCATGCAGCTCTGCTATATTTGCCCCAAGCTTATTCATTTCATTGGATATTGCCTTTAAACGGTCAGATTCCTTTATCCTCAGTCGCTCAGCATTGACTATTCTTGTTGTTACACCTTCCTTCAACGCTGCAAGCACCGTCAGAATCGGTACTAAGTCCGGTATTTGAGATGCATCTATTATAAACTCTTCTTTTCTATATTTTTCGGCGCTTCTATACTCTTCAATTATATTTAATATTTCCTTATCTCCCTGCTTTGTGTTATAGTCGATTCCTGTACATTTCAAATCATTTCCGATTTCATGAGCCACTAAAAAAAATGCGGCTTGTGAC
>JBASLQ010000506.1:0-2213 GCA_049656425.1 Sedimentibacter sp. | reverse complement strand
GGTGTAAGGGTGGAAGTAAGAAATGAAGTAATGGAAAGAGTAAACAACATTCTCTATGAATCTAAGCTCATTGGATATCCATTGCCGTTTAAAGATAAAGTAAGAACATTTTGCCAAAATCCGGGAGGCTTTGTAAGTCAGGAAAATTACGACAATAATCTTGCTGTTGTCAATGGTCATTCTTACAAGGACAGAAAATCAAACAATACAAATTTAGCTATTTTGTGCTCGCACAATTTCAGCTATCCTTTTAATGAACCGATAAAATATGGTATTAAAGTTGCAGAACTTTTAAATATGCTTGGAGACGGAAGAATTTTAGTTCAAAGGTATGGGGATATATTAGACGGCAAAAGAACTTGGCAAAATGAATTGCCAAGATCAAATGTTATTCCTACACTTACTGATGCAGTTGCAGGTGACATTACATCTGCAATGCCATACAGAACAATGACAAATATATTGAATTTCATTGAGGCGTTAAATACTGTGGTTCCCGGATTTGCAGCTACAGAAACTTTGCTGTATGGACCTGAGGTCAAATTTTACAGCAACAAAGTTGATATAAGCAAAGATTTTGAAACAAGCATTAAAAACTTATATTGTCTCGGAGATGCAAGCGGATGGACCAGAGGACTTATGATGGCTTCAATTATGGGTGTGAGGATGGGTCAAATATTAAATAAATAATTATTGCAATACTGGCAATAGTTACATTATAATAAAAGAGTGCGTAGTATTTGAAAATTCATAATAAAGATTGGAGGAAAATAATTTGGAATGGTATAATAAAAGTAAAAAAGAAGTATTATCCGAGCTGAATACAGATGAAAATTTTGGACTCAACGATGAAGAAGCAGACCTTAGAATTGAAAAATACGGGAAAAATGAATTAGAAGCTCAAGCAAAAAAAAGCTTTTGGTCAAAGCTTGTTGCTCAATTTGCAGATTTCTTAATTATTATTTTAATCGTAGCAGCCGGTATATCTGCAGCAGTTGGAGAAAAGGAAGATGCTGTAGTTATTTTAGCAATAGTAGTAATTAATGCGATTTTAGGAATTTATCAAGAGGGCAAAGCAGAAAAATCTGTAGAAGCACTGCAAAAAATGAGTGCTCCAAATGCAAAAGTAATCAGACTGGGTAATCAAATTGTTTTACCGGCAGCAAATATAGTGCCGGGAGATATAGTTGTTCTAGAAGCCGGAGATATAATCCCTGCAGATGTAAGACTTGTTGAAAGTTCAAATTTAAAAATAGAAGAAGCTTCATTAACCGGAGAATCAGTTCCGGTTGAGAAGGACGCCAAGGCAAAAATCATAGGTTCAGCAGGAATTGGTGACAGGCAAAATATGGGATTCTCAAGCACCATAGTTACATATGGAAGAGCTAAAGGTGTAGTAGTTGGAACAGGTCATAATACAGAAATTGGTAACATAGCTACTAAAATTCAATCTTATGACGAAGAACAAACTCCATTGCAGATAAAACTGAATCAGCTTGGCAAAGTACTTGGAACGCTGACTATAGCAATATGTGTTATAGTATTTGGTGTAGGAATTCTACAAGGAAGAGAAGTATTAGAAATGCTTTTAACTTCCATAAGTCTGGCAGTGGCAGCTATACCGGAAGGACTACCTGCAATTGTTACAATAGTATTGTCAATAGGAATGAACAGAATGGCTGGAAAAAATGCCATTGTTAAAAAACTTTTAGCAGTTGAAACGTTAGGAGCAACATCTGTAATATGTTCAGATAAAACAGGTACTCTAACACAAAATGAAATGACAGTTGTAAAAGCTTATGTTGATGATAAAATATTGGATGTAGAAGGCGGAGGATATGATCCTGTAGGTGCTGTAAAGTTAGATGGAAAACAAATTGATGTAGACTATCTTCCGAATTTAAGAAATTTGGCTGCAATCGGAACACTGGCTAATGACGCTCATTTAGACAATTCATCAGGCATGTACAAAGTTGTCGGAGATCCTACTGAAGGAGCAATAGTTACATTCACAGGAAAACTGGGAAAAACAACAGTTGAATTAAACAATGAATATCCAAGAGTTGAAGAACTTCCATTTGACTCAGCAAGAAAAATGATGAGCACATTCCACACTAATTACATAAGAGGCAAAGTAGTTTCATTTACAAAAGGAGCTCCAGATATAGTAATAAGCAAATGCACGAAAATTGCATTAAATGGAGAAATAGTTG
>JBASLQ010000505.1:0-3839 GCA_049656425.1 Sedimentibacter sp. | reverse complement strand
AGAAATATAGTAAATAGCTTAATAGAAAAATTTGCAATTGAGTGTGGAATAACAGATCAAAGCCAAATAACTGTTGATAAAAAAGAAGAACTGGCTGAAAAGTTGCTGAAATTGAATATTATTTCTTATAGGGAAATAGCTGAACTTTGTAATTTATCTTTTTATAAAGTAGCGGAAATCAGCAAAAAGTTAAAAGCAGAATAATTTCAATCAAAAAGAACCGTCCCCGAATTCGCATTGGAATGAGATAATTATTGCATATTTAAATGCTCAATGTTATAATTTAGTAAAAAAGTAAAGGAGCGTATACATGAAAAGCAATTATGTAGTAAAATGTATGTTATTCATATTTATGTTCTTATTAATAGTAGGCTTATTTTCGCCATTCATAGCAGAATATTTAAATAATGCAATGGAAACTGATATTAGTATTAATAGTTTTGACAGTAATTATTTATTAACGGTGATATCTGCTGTTAGTGCATTGTCTGGTATATTTTTTATTATTTATGGTCGGTATACTGTAAGGGAACTGCCAAATACTATAGAAAAAACTATTAATGAAAAATTAGAAAAGGAAATAAAAAGGTATAATGAAAGAATAGACACTCTTTTGGAAGCAAGCCAGAAGATGAATGTAGTGTATAATATAAAAGATGTTAATCAAAAAATTAACTTATTAAATGATATAATAGAACTATACCCTGATATGTATAATGCAAGAATTACATTAGGTTATACTTACTGGTATGAAAAGAAAAATTATGAAATCGCTGAACAGTGCTTTGAATCATAATTGAGGTCTAACCCTAATAATATAAATGCTATGTGTGATATGGTTGCACTGTACGATGAAATGGGTGAATCAAGAAACTCTCTTAAATATGCAAAACAAGCACTTGATATGGATAAAAATATTAAAGAATATTTATTAAATGATTCAAGGTTAAAAGAAGACTTAAAACAGAAAATAAAGGAATTATAGAAAATAAGTGACGATTCTTAATCTAAAAGAATTATCACTTATTTTAGTTTTTTTAGTGGCGTCGCACATAACCTTCCACTTTTACTTTGTAATTTATCTTTTTATAAAGTAGAGGAAATCAGCAAAAAGTTAAAAGCAGAATAATTTCAATCGAAAATGAATAAAAATAATATTATAATACTTATGCATGACTCTGCAACTAAACAAGCGACAGCCGAAATACTGCCTGAAGCAATAGAATATTTGAAATCAAAAGGATATGAATTTGAAGTATTGAAATAATTTAATACAATTAAAAAGATGAGATGGAAGAAAAACCTTCCATCTCTTTTTATAATAAGCTTATATTGGCTTCCCATCTGTTATATTTTAACTTTTTAGCTTTGTATTTATTTCGTATGTTGATTTTAATATTTTATTAAATCCGGAGCCGTCATAATCATATGCCATATCAATTATAGTAACGTTCATGTGATTTTTATCACAAAAAAGATCTATATCATCTCCAACAGTACCGTCTTCATTAATAATGCGTATTACTGGCCTCATTATATTTTCAGGATGGTTTTTTACAACTACGGCCAAATTTTTATCGCTAAGTTTAACAAATGTTCCTATAGGATATGCTACTATAACTTTTAAAAAACTCTTTAATATTTCATAATCAAAGTGTGTGTCAGCACAACCCATAATGTATTCTATTACTTCACTTGGAAAAGAAGCCATTCTGTATGATCTGTCAGATGTAAGCGCATCATATACATCGCAAACTGCCAGAACCTTTCCATAAAAATGTATGTTTTTGTCGGTTAAACCATAAGGGTACCCTGTGCCATCCAGCTTTTCATGATGGCTTTCTATACCTGCCAATATGTTATATGGAACAAGGTTTTTTAATTGACTAACAGCATTTGTAGGGTGTGTTTTCATAATTTCCAGTTCTTCATCTGTAAGCTTGCCTGGTTTGTTAAGTATTTCTACAGGTATAAACATTTTACCAATATCATGTAGCAGCCCGGCCATTCCTAAATCATGAAGCACGCGCTCGCTGAGTCCTAAAGAAATGCCTGTAGATATGCTCAAAAGAGCTACATTGAGGCAATGTTGATATGTATAATTGTCATAATCCTTAAATTCTACTATACTGTAAGAAAGGACATCCTTATTCAGCAATTCTGTAATTAAATTACTGACAACTTTGGAAATTTGTCTGATTGTTGATGAATTTATTTTCCCCGAACTCATTTTAAATTCGTAATAAACATCCTTTATTTTGTTTAATGATTTTGCTGCTAATTCATCATCAATGAAAGATTCAACATTAATGTCTGCAAAGGCTTCGCTTTCAATATATGCACCATCAATATTGTGACAAATAATCTTTTTTATAAAAGTATTATTTAGTACTTGTCCCTTAGACAGAAGTAATGTGCTAAAATTACTGTCGCTATATAAGAATATGTCTCTTGCTAAAATCATGCCAGGCTTAAGATGTTTATTTGTAATAAATAACATGAAATACTCCAATAATTTTATTTTTTAAATACTAAGATAGTATAACATACAATAATACAGATTTCTACATTTTTTTGCAGGTATGATTAAAATTCAACAAATTTTACTGTATAAATTGGGCGTTCACAGCTTGTATAATTATGTGGTCATGTATAATAGTAATTGTATAAAAATTATATAGAATACATTATTTGCAAAAGGTGGTATTCTTTAAATATTCATTTACAAATCATTTACAAATCATTTCAAATTTTTTACAATTACAAATTTGTTTCAAATTGTTTAACTACTTAAATAAGTGTTAAGATTGTTTAAATTAATTTAATAAAGTAATTAAAACAGAAGGTTTGTTCTGTATATCTTCGAGTTATCCACAGCTGTGGATAAAATTGTTAACAACTCAATAAGTCGAAAAATCTAAGGATAGTTTTTGTCAAGGTATTTTTTTGTAAATTTTTAAAAAACTTTTCATTGAAATCACTATACAATATAAACATAAAGTTTACACAGCTTATCCACTGTTGTGGACAACTTGTTATTTGCATAAGCAGTATAAATATAAGACAAAATAAAAATTTTCAAGTGACATTATTCGACATGCATACAATTTTATGTAATATATAATATATATATTCCGGAATTAATAGTTTAAAAATAGTATAATTGTGTATAAGTGAACGGGAAACTAAAGATGTTTTGCACATAAAATATATATGGGAATATTCGGGGGAATATGAACGTATAAACGAGGATTATCTATTTGTCGACAAATGCAAAAGACGCAATCACAATGATTGCGTCTTTTTGTTTGCTGTACTTTTATAATTTGAAGGTAAGGTTATTTTATATGATTATAATTCTGGTTCAATTAAACCATAATTTTCATCTTTTCTTTTATAAACAACATTTACGTCTTCTGTATCTGCATTTAAGAAAACAAAGAAGTTATGTTTTAGTAAATCCATTTGAAGTATTGCTTCCTCTATATTCATAGGCTTTATTGCAAAGCGGTTTGTTTTTACTACTTTAAATTCCTCGTCATCCTCTTCATCAAGTGGTTCTATATTTTCAAATTTTATTGATTCACTTATATGTCTTTTATCCTGAAGTTTTGTTTTGTATTTTCTTATTTGCTGTTCTAATGATTCCACTGCTTCATCTATAGCATTGTACATGTCATCGGAATATTCTTCAACACGTACTATTCTGCCATTGAAAGGTATAGTAACCTCAACTTTATGTATTTTTTTTTCGACGCTTAGTACTACTTTAGCCTCGATGTCCTGCTGAAAAAATTTGTCAAGCCTCTTTAATTTTTTAATTGCTACTTCTTTTAATG
>JBASLQ010000504.1:0-2843 GCA_049656425.1 Sedimentibacter sp. | reverse complement strand
TAAGCTAATTTATCAACAAGGTTATAAAATGCCAAAAAAGTTTTGGTAAAAGGGAGTAGCAATTAGCAATTAAATCATAAAAATACGTTTATTATGATTTATTAGTTTTTACAACGCAAATAATTCTTTTTAAAAAAACATTTACAAATGATGATGCTTTGTGATATATTGATGCTGTTTGTAGAATTTCTTTATAAAAAAATTACGATAAGAAATATTAATGAGGTAACGTATGGATTCGTTAGATATGCAAATTATTAAAAACATTGAAAAAGAAGGAAGAATTTCTCACGAAGAACTTTCAAAAAGATTAAATTTATCAAGACCTGCTATTCATAACAGAGTAACTAAGTTAGAAGAGCAAGGTATAATTTCAGGATATAAAGCAACTGTTAACTGGGTAAAATTGGGTTTTACAACTAATGCTTTGATATCCCTGAGAGTCAGAACTACTGATTATGACAAGCTCCTGGTCCAGTTAAAAAAACTTGAAATACCTAATTTAGTAATTGAAGAATGCCACATTGTAACAGGAACATGGTGTATAATAATGAAAGTTCGTTGCATAACACCTCTTGAATTAAAAGCTATTCAAGATGAGCTTCACAAAATTGAAAGTATAAAAGAATCATCAACTTCTTTAATTTTATCCTCAATTTATGATTAAATAACTCGAAATTTTTCAATTTAAAAACCAGCTGTCCAGCTGGTTTTATTTTTTTACTTATCTTCTAGTGCTTTGTCAACAGCTTCCTTTATTGCATTGCTTGTTACAGTTGCACCGGCTACTGCATCAACATCAGTTGAATCTGCTTCTTCAATTTTACCCGGCAGTTCATCAATTGCATTTGATCCAACACCTTCAGTTTCCTTTTCACCAACTGCTTCAACAGATACAACGTCATCTCCGTCAACTGTTACAGTAACAGTAACTTCGCCGCCATAACCTTGTGCTGTTCCAGTTAATGCATTTTCATCGACAACGCCTTCTGCACCGGTTCCATTTGTTCCAGTGTTGTTTGTTCCTGTTCCGTTTGTTCCAGTGTTGTTTGTTCCTGTATCACCAATTTTATCATTGTTGTCATCAGCACATGCAACCATACTGAGTAGCAATACAGCACATAATATCAATGCTAATTTTTTCATAATAGCCTCCATGTTTTAATTTAATTTCAAATTTAGTATAACCAAAATAATTCCAATCATTAAATTTTTTTATTAATATTGCTGAAATTGAATTTAATATAAAAAGCTAATATGCACAAAAGGGCCAATAATTTTTAGAATTATTGGCCCTTTATTTAAACTATATTGTTATTTTATTGTAAGATTTAATTCAACACGATTTTCAAAAGATTTAAGTATTGCTGAAATTATATCTCCATGTGCATCTGTTAAGCTCATTGTAGCACTTGAAACTACATCAGCAAGCATTGCTTTATCTTCTTCGCTTAAAGCTGCATATTTAGTTTGATCTTCTGGTTTGTCTGAATCAGCTTTTAATGGTCTTCCATTAACATCAGAAGTGTACTTATCATTCCAAGCTTGAACTTCTTCAACAGTCATTCCTAAGAATAAATCTTCGAGATAATCCATTTCTTCTGTCCAAGTACCTGAACCAAGAACATAAGTTTCTCCACGTTCTCTTTTTGTAGCCCAGCCTTCAACTTCTGCTAAGAAGCTGTCATCTGTTACAGTTAAAGTACCGTCAACTTTTTCATCATGATTTTCATCATTGTTGTATGATTGACCTGTAAAACCGGAGAAATGTGGCATTTCTGCTCCATCATAGTTTGGAGTTGCAACTTCTAATATATCTACATTAAGAGAAGCTATTTTGCCGTCTTTGTCAAATAAAGTATTTGCGAATACTTTATTTATACTGTAAACTTGTACATCTTTATCATCTTTTCCAGGGCCTACACGAGGAATACTTACAAGTGCTGTTCCTTGTGATGCTATAGCTGTAGATTCTACCGGAATACGGTTTTCATATGATTCTTTTATAGCAGACAGAATATCTCCATGAGCATCTTTCAAGCTCATTGTAGCGCTTGCTACAACATCAGCAAGCATTGCTTTATCTTCTTCGCTTAAAGCTGCATATTTAGTCTGATCTTCTGGTTTGTCAGAATCTGCTTTTAAAGGTCTTCCGTTTACGTCAGAAGTATATTTATTAAACCAGTCTTCAACTTCTTCAACAGTCATACCTAAGAATATTTCTTGGAAATAATCCATTTCTTCTGCCCAAGTACCTGAACCAAGAACATAAGTTTCGCCACGTTCTCTCTTAGTAGTCCAGCTGTTAATTTCAGCTAAAAAGCTTTCTTCTGTAGCTGTAATAGTTCCGTCTACTTTTTCGTCATGATTTTCATCATTATTGTATGATTGTCCCGGATAACCAGTTAAATGTGGCATTTCTGCTCCATCATAGTTTGGTGTTGCTACTTCCAATATATCTACATACAATGAAAGAATTTTTCCATTTTCATCAAACAATGTATGTGCAAATACATCATTCAAACTAAATACCGGAGTATCAGTGCTATCTTTTCCAGGGCCTAAACGACCTGCCCTAGCTAGTCCGAATCCTTGGAACACTTTAGCTGCGGATTGAGATACTGGTTCCTTAACTTCTTCAGCTTCTTCAGCTGGTACAGGATATGTTGCAGGATCCAATGCATTGTTTACTGCATAAATTATGGCTTTGCTTGTATATGTAGCACCTGCAATAACATCAACTTCTGTTGAATTAGCTTCAACTATTTTTGCTGGAAGCTGTTCAATAGCCATTGAGCCTACTCCTTGAGTTTCTTTTTCACCAACTGCTTCAACTTTTACTA
>JBASLQ010000503.1:0-3743 GCA_049656425.1 Sedimentibacter sp. | reverse complement strand
TCGTTATCCGGAAGGTATTATTTACACCACCAATAGTGATAAAAACAATCATAATTTGAGGTGGATGGGGATCTGTCTGTAACTGGTATTTAAGTGGCAGGTTATAACTATCAGTTGCAAATTTATTACCTATTTGAAGGTTCATTTTAATACTGGATAAAAATTGAACTGAGTACCCCGACCATAACAGTGATAGAAGTAAGCCGTTATTATGGTTTGTTCGAACTTTAAGTAAGTTGGTGATCATAAATGAAAAGCGAAATCATATTAGAGATGTTGAAATAGTAGTTTTATATAGAGGTACATATATCTTAATTGTATTGAATAAATTACGATTACAAGCTATCTCACAATTTAATATTTATCAAATACCCCCAAAAACCGCAATTTGCAATAAGCAAGTTGCGGTTTTTTTATTGACAAAATACCTGTTTTTACGACCGATAATCCTAAAAACATTTTACATACTTCTACATTTTTTTAAGATGGACAAGCTTTATCTTCTTCAACTTCTAAAATACTCATTTGGCTGCCGTTCTCCCCCTCTGTTTCTGATTTTTTCAAATTCAAAAATCAGAAAACGGAGGAAATAAGATGGGTTTTAATTATAGTAAAGAAAAATTTATTTTTGATAGAGAATGGGAGAAACTACGTGAACAATATATCACGGAAGGCATAAGTGAAGAGGCAATACAGGAGTTATATGATTTTGACTGGAGCTGGTTTCGTGCAAGAAGAAATTACGAAAATCGTGTACAAGCCCTGCCGGAAGAAGAAATAGATGATCAGAAGGCTGAAACACGTTCTGTTTTGTTTCGGAAGTTTACATCCTTATCTGCAAGTTTTGATGAAACGGAACTATCAGGCAGATACGCATGGATAGATACTATATCTGATGATGTACTTTCTAAAAAGTTAAAAAGGTTAAGTGATGATGAATTAGAGCTTTTAACTTTATTGGCTATAGAAGGATATACACAGCGTGAAATTGCAAGGAAAATGCATTGTTCACAAAATGCAGTATCCAAGAGATTAATTAAAATTAGAAGGATTTTAAAAGAAAAATAACATTTTTTTAAAAAATGGTTGTCAAAAAGGTCTTCTCACTGCCTACACAGTGAGGGGATCTTTTTTCTTCTCTAATTTTGGACTTTGAAAAATTAATATCCGATTTCATAAATACCTTAGCTGATAAGCCAGAAATGGAAAAGCGACAATGGAAGATGCGCCAAGACCACCTGTATAAGCAGATAGTATCTGATTATATAAAAGTCGGCCTTCTAAGGTGCAGAGCGGTACCCATCTGCTCCATAAAACAATCCATGGTAGATTGTTCGCCATAACCTTATCAGCCTATAATGATACTTCTGCCCAGCCACAGATATCCCAATGGGGGCAGCCGGCGGAGATCCCGGTGGAGGTGAAATGCCTATGATGCAGCATAACCAGCTGCAGTTTATGAAATCGCCCTATAAGCTTTAGAAAAGGCTTTGTGTGTTGGGGATAGTAGTGTCTAAGTACAACACAATTTAATAAAAATCTTATAATTTTTAATATTAGAAGCAATGGGGATCACTTATTTATAGCAAGAGTTTATATATTTCGTTTTACAAATATGGTGGTCCCTATTTTTGTGATATTAAGAAGATAAAAAGATACAAAGAATAAAATAAAAATTACATAGAATGGAGGAATTAATATGACAAAGGAGCAATCATCTAGAGAGGTAGAATATAAGATGTCCCTAAAGCTCTTAAATATATTGCTTAATAGAGGGATTATAACGGAGGATGAATATGTAAAAATTGATGAATTGAACCGTCAGACCTTTTCTCCGGAACTTTCTGAAGTATATGTCTAATAACAATAGCTATATATGATTTTCTGTGGTAGTGTATGTTGCTAAGAAGAAGTGAATATCAAAGAAAGGAGGTTGACCATGGCAAAGAAAGTCAGGAAAATAGAGCCTATACACCAGAAAGTAATGCTGGAGCTACAGCCTAAAAAAAGAGTATGTGCCTATGCGAGAGTCAGTACAGATTCAATAGAGCAGCAGGATTCCTTTCATTATCAGGTAGATTATTATAAGAACTATATAAGTAATAGAGATGACTGGGAATATGCAGGAATTTATGCTGATGAAGCAATAAGTGGTACTCAGGTTAAAAAAAGGGAAGAATTTTTGCGTATGATGAAAGACTGTGAAGATGGTAAAATCGATATGATTATAACTAAATCTGTAACAAGATTTGCCAGAAATACAGTAGATAGCATAAAGGCAATAAGGAAACTAAAACTACTGGGAATAGGAGTATACTTCGAAAAGGAGCATATAAATACCTTATCAGAAAAAAGTGAACAGATGCTTACAATATTAAGCTCTATTGCACAAACTGAGTCTGAAAATATTTCTGCTAATACAAAGTGGGGATTTAGAAAACAGTTTGAAGATGGATCATTTAAAATAAGCACTCCAGCTTATGGATATATGAATGATGAAAATGGACAGCTAATTATTAAAGAAGATGAAGCTAAAATTATAAGAAGAATTTTCGATGAATATCTTAGTGGAAAAGGTACTTATACAATTGCGAAAGAATTGAATAAAGATAATATACCGACGATCAGGTCTGCAGAAGAATGGCAGGAAAGTGTGATTAGAGCAATACTACAAAATCCTATTTATGAAGGGGACTTATTATTACAAAAAACATACAGGACTGAGATGCTTCCTTTTCAACAAAAGGTAAATAAAGGGGAAGTGCCTCAGTATTTTATTGAAAATAATCATGAACCTATCATTACAAGATTAGAAGGACAGTCGGTACGTGAAATCTTCGAGTTCAGAAGAGAGCAGATAGGAATAGATGATAGCAGCAAATATCAAAATAGATATGATTTCAGCAGCAAAATTGTCTGCAGCGAATGTGGAGGTATTTTCCGAAGACAAAAAATTTATATAGGAAAGCCAAATGAAAGAGTTCAATGGTGCTGTATTCAGCATATAAGGGATATAGAAAAATGCAGTATGAAAGCCATAAGGGAGGAGAATATAAAAGAAGCCTTTCTGACCATGTGGAATAAACTAGTGACTAATCATATAGATATTCTGTATCCACTGCTAGAATCTTTAAAGAACTTACGAATTAATGAAGAGCAGGAAGGGGAAATAAAAGAATTAAACAACAGAATAATGGAACTAACAGAGCAGAGTCAAATCCTAAGTAGAGTAGTATCGAAAGGGTATATTGACTCTGCTATTTTTATAGAAAGGCAAAATGCACTAACTGTAGAGCTTAAAGAAATTAAAAAGAGAAGAAACCAGTTATTAGATAACAACGGTTTTGAAAAGGAAATAGAAGGAACTCTACTACTACTTAATATTATCAGATTCAACCAAGATATTATGGAAAACTACGATGAAGACTTATTTATACAAACAGTAGATAAAATAATCATAGGGAAGGATTCTGAGATTATTTTCAGGCTTATTAACACATTAGAGCTAACAGAGCATACAAGAAAGTGAGGTGAACATGCATGCGAAGGAACATATCAATAGGCTATAAACTGACAGATGGAAAAATAGTCTTGGACAAGGAAAAAGCAGAAGTGGTAAAGAAGATTTTTGAGGAATATTTAAAAGGATTATCTACCCATAAAATAGCACAAGGGCTTACAGCTGAAGGATTTCCTAATGCAAATAACAATCCTAGCTGGAATCATGGATCTGTAGGAAGGAT
>JBASLQ010000502.1:0-4490 GCA_049656425.1 Sedimentibacter sp. | reverse complement strand
TCGTGTGAAACATTAGCAACAAATTCTTTTTGCAACTTATCAAGTTTATATTGCTCAGTAATATTTTTAAACACAAGAATTACGCCGCCAATTTCATTTTTATTATTCATAAAAGGCGCGTAATCTATGTTATATGTTTCTCCATTTTGTTCTAAAATATCGGTGCCACGAAAATTTTTATGCTGTAAATCTAATAAAGACATATTATCTTTAACTTTCGCAATTGCTGCATCATAATTTTCTTCTTCGTTTATTAATGACAATATATTTTTAGCAACAGGATTGGCATGTATAATATTGCCGGTTGTATCCACTGTCAAAACACCATCCGCCATATATTTGAATGTTGTTTCCATTTTGCTTTTTTCCTGCTGGAGTTTGGACATTGTTTTTTTAAGTTCATCTATGAGAAAATTAAACATAGTTCCAAGCTGCCCAACTTCATCATTTGATTTTACATCGACTTTTTTGTCAAAGTCTCCCTGGGACATTTGTTTTGCTTTAACAGTAAGATCCTTAATTGGTCCTGTAATTGTTGACGACAATATAAGTCCTAAAAATATTGTAATTGTCAAAGCAAAAACAGTTGCTTTAGTCATTATGTCCCTGGATTCATTTACCGTATCATAAATATATTCTATATTATTTACAAAATATATGTATCCTTTAATATTTCCATCAGAGTACACGGGATAAGACATATGATAAAATCCAGAGTTTTCTTCTCCGTCAAATTCTTCAGGCGGAGCGATTTGTGCAGGATTTCCGTCCATTGATTTAGTAAGTATATAATTGTTTATTTTATTTGTATTAAATGCGCTTTGTCCAATTACATCTTCCACACTGCCTGCAATAATAGTTTTCTTTTCGTCATTTAATATTATATACATATCTTCATTATATCCTATTTGAATGCTATTGATGCTTTTTTGAATTTCTTCTATATTTTCGCTCCAGTTGTCTGACTTTAATGAATCAGAGCTTTCTATAACAAATCTTATTCTGGAATCCATATTTTTCGAATTCATATCCAACTGTATTTTTTCCAGTTGATCTACAATATAAATTCCTACTATGGACATAGCAAGAAAAACCAGCAAAAAATAAATTAAAATAAATCTCCATCTGATACTTTTAAACATAACTTCTCCCTAAAAGGTCTTTAATTAGTCAGACAATCTATCTGCTTTTAAAATAATATCCTGTTCCTCTTTTTGTGATTATATACTTATCTTCTTCTGTTTCGATTTTTTCTCTCAGCCTTCGCACAGTTACATCCACAGTTCTTAAGTCTCCAAATTCATAACCCCAGACTTCTTTTAAAAGATGCTCCCTAGTAAATACCCTGTCTGAATTTTGAAATAAATATTTTAGTAAATCAAACTCCCTGTTGGTCAAATCTATAATTTGATTTTCCTTACTCACTTCATATGTATTCATATCTATGGTCAATTTGACAACATTTATGATTATTGATTTCATTCCTTCATTTACATTTGAAAGTTTAACCCTTCTTAAGTTTGCCCTTACTCTCGCAACAAGTTCCTTATTGCTGAAAGGCTTAGTGATATAATCATCAGCTCCAAGTTCAAGTCCGGTTATTTTATCATTTTCTTCTTCTTTTGCAGTCAACATTATTACGGGCATTACAAATTCCATTCGTATTTCCTTGAGTACTTCAAATCCATTTTTCTTTGGGAGCATAATATCAAGGATAACTAATTCAGGATTCAATTTATGAACCACTTTTAAAGCTTCTTCTCCATCATAAGCTGTTTGTACTTCAAAACCTTCTTTTAGAAGATTATATTTAATTATTTCGGCTATTGGTCTTTCGTCATCCACTACTAATATTTTAGGCATAAATTCCTCCAGTTACAATTGATTTAATATTGGAACGCAATTGTTTTATCTATTGCTCTCCTATTGTTTTTATTGTTTCCCTATTTCTTAAATATTATATCATGTTTTTTAAAAATGAACACCATCTTTATTTAAAAGCATAAATTAATTTAGGTAGGTGAATACAATGAAAAACCATATAAATTACAATAAGCTATGCCCCATTATTCAAGGGCAGGTTAATTCCAGCAACAATAATATTATACCAGTAATAATAAGTTATAAAACCGATAAAAAAATGAAAGAAGGAAAAATTTCTTCATTATCAAATAAATTAAATTACAACCTTCCAATAGTCAATGGCTGTGCTTGCGACATGTGTATTCAGTCAATAATTGAAGTTACTTCAGATGATGATGTTGAGTTCATAAGTTATGATAACAAAGTTTTTGCAGTAATGGATATAGCAAGAAATGTGGTTGGTGCAGATTTAATTCTAAATACAGGTTATACAGGCAAAAATGTGACAGTTGCCATAATTGATACAGGTATTTCTCCCCATGCGGATTTAATTTATCCAACAAACAGAATAGTTGGTTTTAAAGATTTTGTAAATAATCAAAATAGATTTTATGATGATAATGGGCATGGCACTCATTGTGCAGGCATATTGGCAGGAAACGGATATTCATCCAAGGGAAAATACAAAGGAATTGCTCCCGAAGCCAATATTTTATCAATTAAAGTATTAGATGAAAACGGAAATGGAAGCACTTCAAATATTTTGTCCACAGTGCAATGGATTATAGAAAACAAGGAGGTTTATAAAACCAGAATTATTAATTTTTCTTTAGGAGCTATTGCGCAGTACAGAGAAAGAAGAGATCCGCTTGTAAAAGCTGCAAATCGTGCAATTGACAATAACTTAATAGTAGTTGCAGCTGTAGGAAACAGCGGTCCCATGAGGAATACAATTTTATCACCCGCTACAAGCAGACACGTAATTTCAGTTGGTGCTTTAAATGATAACCGCACAACTGAAATGAATGATGGCAATATTGCAGAATTTTCAAGCAGAGGACCTACTCTGGACAGAATAAGAAAACCTGACTTAATAGCTCCAGGAGTTAATATAACGTCTCTGTCAAATAAAAATTTAACAGGTTACACGGCTTTAAGCGGAACATCAATGTCTGCTCCAATGGTATCTGGAGCTGCAGCACTTTTATTAAATGAAAATCCAAATTACAATCATTTTGACATTAAGAGAAAACTTGTTAATGCATGCACTAAAATCAGAGCATCTTCTTATGAACAAGGGGCAGGAATATTAGATATTAGCCGTATTTTTTCATGATTAAAGGGAATGCAAAGCATTCCCTCCTTTATGACAAAATTATTCCTTTTCCCATTGATTGCGCTTTAATTAATAGTGTTTCTGCTTTTTCAAAGAGTTCTTCCAGCGATTCCCCTCTGTATTCAACTAATGCACCGCATGTGCTTAGTGAAGTGTTGTCCAAATTAAAGTTGTATTTTTCTGTTTCCTGCTTGACTCTTTCGACCATCAATTTAGCTATGTCAACGTCAACGTTGTTCATTACAACAACAAACTTATCATTTTCATATCTTCCTACTACATCTATTTTTCTTGCAACAGAACTCAATATATGTGCAAGACCCTGAAGTACTTTATCGCCTATATTAATTCCAAAACTCATATTGAACTTCTTAAAATTATCAATATCAACTAAAAGCATACAGAAGCTTACTCCTTCTTCTTTGTAAGCTGATATGCTGTTGTTTATACAGTCTATTACGAATTGAAAATTGTACAGTTTTGTTAACATATCCACATTTGCTCTTGATTTTAGTTCACTTTCCAAATGAAAGATTTGTCTGTCCTTTTCAAGCATTGTTCTTTTAATTTCTTTTTTTTCAGTCAAATCCTGTATTACTATATAAAAGCAATCATCTTTATACCCATAAATGCTTAATCTTAAATATTTTTCGAAAGCTACTATATATTGTTCAATAATTTTATGGTCGTTTGTCATTGCTGCTTCACTTAAAATTTTGGGCCAGTTAAACAACGAGTCAGCAAGTGCAGGAAACATTACTGTCATTTTTTTGTTTATTATTTCATTTGACCTCATACCAATTATTGATTCAATTTGACTATTTGCAAAGAGTACTTCTAAATCTATTTTTCCTGATTTTTCTCTTATAATCCTACATTTTATTAATGCATCAGATATGTAATTTATAAATTCTATCATAATCCCCCATCCCTGACATATAGTTGCATAATTATATTTTAATCTTCAAATTTGTCGAAGTTATCTAATTCATCAAAGTTATCTAACTCATCAAAATCATTGCTGTCCAGTAATTTTGAAACTGCTTTTTTTACTGTACTGTATTCGAACCCTTTGTTAATTAAATAATTCGTCAATTTCATTTTTTTTTTGCGGGTATCTTCTTCTTTTATGCTGTGCAGTTTTTTTGTTCCAAGCATATAAGCTCTTTTAATTTCTTCCTCATTTGATACTTCGCTTAGCTTGTCAGCAATAATCTGTCTATCAATGCCCTTGTTGTACAAAGCTTCTTTTATTTTAAGTTTCCCTTCTTTTGAAATGTTTATTTTACTG
>JBASLQ010000501.1:0-6196 GCA_049656425.1 Sedimentibacter sp. | reverse complement strand
ATACTAAAATGGCAAAAGTTACAGCTGTAAATATAAGTGAAACAAAAGGAGTTCCAAAGGAACCTATTGATAAAGGATATTTTGAAGTAAATCACGGACTTGTAGGGGATGCTCATGCAGGCAACTGGCACAGACAAGTAAGCTTGCTTGGTCAGGAAAGCATAAACAAAGTAATGGCAGTAGGAATAGAAGGATTGTGCGTAGGAAAATTTGCTGAAAATCTAACAACAGAAGGAATTATATTATATGAACTTCCTATTGGAACCAGAGTGAAAATTGGGGAAACAGAAATGGAAGTTACTCAAATAGGCAAGGAATGTCATCAAGGATGTGCTATTAGGGAACTTGTAGGCGATTGTGTTATGCCAAGGGAAGGAATTTTTACTAAAGTTATAGTTCCAGGCTGGATAAAACCAGGTGATGAAATAGAAGTGATTATTTAAAAATTTACTGAAAATCCTGCATAAATGCCATAAAAAGTATCAAACTAGTCAAGAGGTGATATTATGGCAAAAGCAGGTATGAGAAGACCAGATCCGAAAGATCCGCATGGAACAGAAAGTAATCACATAACACATTTCCCCAAAAATGATCTGCCACCTGTTCCGGAAATTCAAGGTAAAGCAAAAGCTGGGCATGAAAAGGCTAAGCAAATTATAATAAATAAAATTCATCATAAGGAATTAGAATAAAATTTATAATGAAAAATAATATTTGATTAATATAAGAGAAAATATGATATAATAATTTAAATAAAATAATTATATTAAATTAGAGGAGGTTATTATGAAAGCTATTGTTGATAGAGACGCATGCATCAGCTGCGGTCTTTGTGAATCACTTTGTCCAGATGTATTTAAATTAGATGATGAGAACATTTCTACAGTTATTGCTGATCCAGTGCCTGAAGAATTTGAAGATTGTGCGGTAGAATCAAAGGAATCTTGCCCTACAAATGCTATTTTCATTGAATAATTAATTGTTGAATAAAAACTTTCTCATTTATTTGAGAAAGTTTTTTGTGTTATAATTAAGCAAAATTCATATATAAATAGGTAGAAAGTTGGCAGATTTATGATATAATGTCATTAAGGTGGTGAAATCATTATGAAGTACTTAATCGGAATTGATGCAGGCGGCACTAAATCAGAACTTATAGCTTATGATTTAAACAATAATCCCATTTACTCAAAAGCTGGAGGATTTGGAAATCCTGCAGTGAATTTAGACAAAACTATAAATAATATTATATCATTGATTGGTGATTGCACTGAGGAGCTTGGAAGAGATGAATGTCAGTTTATAGCTATTGGGATGGCTGCTGTGGAAACAGGCAATTATGCACAACTGATTAAAAAGTACGTTGAAGGTGCATTCGTCATTGAAACAAGTGTATTAAATGATGCTGAAATGGCTTGTAAGGCATATTTTGGAAATAAAGACGGAATACTTGCTATTGCCGGAACCGGTTCATCTTGTTTTGTTCAAAAAAACGGAAAAGGCGAAATGGTTGGAGGATGGAGCCACATTTTAGGTGATGAAGGAAGCGGATATCATACAGTTATAGAAGTTTTTAAAAATATAGTATGTAAATATGACAGAAATGTTCCTTTTGATAATTTAAGCAAAGCATTACTTGATAAAATAGGCGGAACTTCCCGCTCAGATATAATGAACTTCATATATAGCAACGAAAAAAATACAATAGCATCATTGTTTCCCATAATTGTAGATTATTCCATGAATGGTGACTCATATGCCGTAAGTTTATTAGAAAGTGCAGGTAAGTATCTTGCAGAACTTACATGCGTAGCATACAGGAAAAAGCGTTTTAAAGGCGGAGTGACAATCGGCTTAAAAGGTGGTGTATTCCACAACAGCTGCTGCATGGTTTCTTCTTATATGAATGAAATACAAAATCATTTAACTGATTTTGATATTATTGGAGAAGATATATCAGCTACAAGAGGTGTTTGTAATTTATATAAAATAAAATAGATAATACTTAATTAATGGAGGAAAAATTGTACAAAAAAATAAACAACAACCCAGACATTTACATAATAGATGTACCACTTCCGAATAATGCTCTTAAAAATTTAAACTGCTATGTAATTAAAACAAAAGATAAAAATTTAATTATAGATACAGGTTTTAATATGCATGAATGCTATGATGCATTAATTAACGGATTAAATGAATTAGAAATTGACATTGATAAAACAGATATGTTTTTAACACACATGCATTCTGATCATACTGGTCTTGTTTCTTCTATTATGAAGGAAAATTCAACTATTTATATGAGTGAAACAGATTACAACTATGTTAAATTAATGCTTACAAACTATTGGGAAAAAAGCGACCTCAATTTTTTAAAAGAAGGTTTTAATGAAGATGAGCTTGAAAAAATAAGAACTGTAAATCCTGCCAGAGTGTTTAATCCAAACAAGTTGTTTAATGTTACAATAGTAGAAAATCAGTCTAAAATTAATATAGGAGGCTATGAGTTCACGTGTATTTCAACTCCCGGACACACTCCCGGACATATGTGTCTTTATATGGAAAAAGAGAAAATTTTATTTTCCGGAGACCATATTTTATTTGACATATCTCCTAATATTACAAGGTGGCCATATGTTAAAAACTCATTGGCAGATTATTTGGAAAGTTTGAAGAAAACCAGAAATTTAGACATTAAAATAACACTTCCTGCACATCGAAAAAATCAAATGGATGTTTATGAAAGAATAGAACAATTAATTCATCATCATGATATACGCCTTCAAGAAACTATTGATATTGTAAAAACTTTACCAGGGATGCATGCATATGATATAGCAGGTAAAATGACGTGGTCTATGAAAGGCAAAGTCTGGAAAGATGCTCCACCACAGCAAAAATGGTTTGCTGTAGGAGAAACACTTGCTCATTTGGATTATTTAGAAGAAGAAAATAAAGTAATTAAAAAATTAGTAGATGATATTTATTATTATTATATAAAATGACAATACAAAGGTGCAGCAGTGCTGCACCTTAAGTTTTAATAAATCCTACAAGTCTTTGCATAATAAAACCTTCGCCCCCAAAAAATCCGGCACCTAATATGAATCCCTGTATCCATTTCAATATTTGAATCCATGTACATCATTGCACCCGGCTCTGCAACGATAGTTTCACCGTAATCCAGTTCGATTTCTACAAATTGAATGTCATCGCCGAAAATCTGATAGTCTACATCATGAGCTTTTTCCATATTTCCCTCCTGTTTTTATAAACTTTCCCCTTGTATTTGATTTTATAGTAATTATATTTATATTTTGAATAGCAAAAATTATAACAATATGTAATAATTAGTTTATAGCATTAATGAAAATTCCACTTGTAATATATTGATTAAATTATATAATAAGTAAGATAGAGGTGGACTATGATTTATTGTTACATAACGTCTTTAAGTGATATAGATTTATTTTTAGAAGCTTTGTTGAGTGCTACAAAAAAATGTAAAGTAGGTTTAGTATGGAAAAGTACGAAGAAGTAGAAAGAAGCATTATAAAGAAATACAGAAAGTCTATTTGGAGCAAGTTTATATCTGGTATTAAAGAATATGAATTAATTAAAGATGGAGATAAGATTGCAGTTTGTATTTCTGGAGGAAAAGATTCCATGCTCATGGCAAAATGCATGCAGCAGCTTCAAAAATACAGCGATATTAAATTTGAAACTGAATATATTGTAATGGATCCGGGCTATAATACAATAAACAGACAACGCATTGTTGATAATGCTGAAATGTTAAATATTCCAATTATAATTTTTGATTCACAAATATTTGATATTGTTGCATCAGTTGATGAAACACCATGTTATTTATGTGCGAGAATGAGAAGGGGATACCTTTATAGATATGCTAAAGATTTAGGATGCAATAAAATAGCGTTAGGGCATCATTTTGATGATGTGATTGAAACTGTGCTTATGAGCATGCTTTATGCCGCTGAAATCAAAACCATGATGCCAAAGCTTCGCAGCACTAATTTTGAAGGTATGGAACTTATAAGACCAATGTACAAAATTCACGAAGAAGACATTATTGCCTGGAAAAGATACAATGAATTGCAATTTATTCAGTGTGCCTGCCGGTTTACTGAAAATTGTATGTTAGGTGACAATGGCGGTGGTTCTAAAAGACAGGAAATGAAAGCTCTAATTAAAAAATTGAGACAAGTTAATTCTTATATTGATACAAATATTTTCAGAAGCATTCATAATATAAATTTAGAAACTATTATAGGGTACAGACAAGGAAATGAAAAACACAGTTTTTTAGATGATTATAATGCTATAGACAGAATAATTTTGTAAACAGTTCAATTTTATGTACCATAAAACCAGAACTATGCTAAAAATAAGCAAGTTTTAACAGGCTTTGAAGAAATGAGTGAAATTTTAAAAAGCAATCCGCTACAAGCATTTGAAATGAAATAACTAAATTAAATGAATGCCACATGTTTTACTGACATGTGGCATTTGTCTTATTCCTGCGTTATGGTGCAATATTAGGCTTTATATTTCTTTTTCTAAAATTTACATTGAAAAATATGTATTTCATTTATTATAAAATTTATGTATTCTAAAAATAAGGGTAGCACATGAGGACTATCTATTATTGTGCATTACAAAAAGATTACAATTGAAAATTAAATGTCTATATCTGCAGAAAAATACCTGGACCTATGGTGGTTGGTATTTTTAGACCAATGCTACTGCTTCCCTGTGAAGATTATGATGACGTAAAATTAAAGATGATTCTCAGCCATGAAATAGTACATATTAAAAGACACGATACCTCATATAAATTTCAGCTTGTTATGGTATGTGCCATTCATTGGTTTAATCCCTTCGTGCATATTATGTCAAGAAAAGGAAATAATGATATGGAAATATCCTGCGATACCAAAGCACTTCAAGAAGCAGGAATTGAGGAGAAAAAAATATATAGCCTTATGATTATTGATATAGCTTCCCAAGATTCCAGCGGCAGATTCCCTGCATTGTTTACCAGCTTTGTCAGTGAAAAAGAGAGTTTGGAAGCACGTATTAAAAATATATTCAGCTCTGTTTCTAAGAAAGAAGGCCATATATCGCTTATATTAGTTATCATTATTGCTCTGCTGTTTGGAACTGTTATTCAAATAGGCAATCCTGCAGTTGATGATGAGAAATTCTATAATCAACTGAGTCAAGCTGAATTATACCAAAAACCGATAATCTCAGATGATGCTGATACCGATAATGATGTTGATATTAATAAAGATGATATTAACGAAACAGGAAGTAATATAAACGAAGAGCAACCAGAACAGGATGAAAAGCTGAATATAGATTCGAATTCAGAGCTTAGTACCAATGATTCTCATATACCGAACACTGCAATACTGGATACAGAATCACAACAGCAAGGATTAGACAAAGAAGATAGTGAGTCATTTGAGTCTGCAGAGATTGTGATTGTAGACCTTAATCAGCTAAACAATAATGAAGATACAGAGAATTCTCAATGAACCAGTAAATATATGACAGTAGATATTCGAGTGATTTTTAGTAAAATGATAATTTAAGCGGGGAGGATTACCGTGAAAAAGAAAGTGTTTATTATATTAATAACAGCTATGTTAATGATTTGTATTTTTATTCCAAAGATTTATGCGAATGAATCGAACATTACCGTAAAATTGCCTTCGTTTCCTGTAACTTTAAACGGAACTTCCATAGAGAACAAAATAAGTCGATATCCATTAATTGTTTATAAGGATATAACTTATTTTCCCATGACTTACTATGGATGCAGGTTTCTTGGTCTTGAAAGTATATGGGATGCCAGAATCGGTTTGACTATTGAGAAAACAGGTGCTAATTGGAGTTACCATGAATATCAGGCTGAAAAACCGAATTATAATTCTTACTCAGCAAAAATTTCGCCGTTTAATATAAAAATAAATGGAAAGAATATTGATAATTCAAGAGAAGAATATCCATTGCTACTTTTTAGAAATATCACATATTTCCCATTAACATGGAGATTTACAGTGGAAGAATTTGCCTGGAAATATTCATTTGACAATACAAAAGGCTTAGTAATAAGTTCAACAGGAGGAGGGACATCAGCAGGGCAGATTACACTGCCGATTAT
>JBASLQ010000500.1:0-5948 GCA_049656425.1 Sedimentibacter sp. | reverse complement strand
TGTTGCAGCTGTTGAGGTTACAACAGGTTCTGGTATTAGTGCTGCTACAGTAAATGGTAATGACATAAAATTAGATGATGTTGTTATCGCTAAATGGAACAGTGTTGATGAAAAACTTGAAAATATAGCAGAAGGATACACTGCTGATGACTTTAAATTTGCTTTTGACAAGTTTGAAATAGTTAGTGGCGGAGTTGATACTAAGAATGGTATCATCGAATTTATTGCTTCTGGAACTGATGAAGACGAAGATATGACATGGTTCGTAGATGTTGACAAATACGGCGAAGATTCATTCTATTATGATTCAGATACTTCTCATAGAGATCTTGAAAACAAAATATTGTCTCTTGAAGACTTAACTGATGGGGATATGATTTATATCTTTGATGCACCAGTAGGAAGTGTTACTGAATATATCTCAGTATACGACAGATAAAAATTAATAAAAAAACTGCCGATATTTTATCGGCAGATTTTTTTAAAATATATGTAAGTTAGCACTTACAAGCATAAATATGAGGTGATTAAAATGATAAAAAAGATAGGTTTACTATTATTTGCAATGATTATTTTAACATTCAGCATTACCTATGCTGAAGAACGGGTACAAAATAAGATTTACAATGTTTCTTTGGATGAAGCTGTAGAGCTTGGCCTTAGAAACAATGAAATTATTAAAATTGCACAATTAGATATTGAAAAAAATCAAGTTGTTTTAAAAAAAACTTCTTCACAGTGGTCAAAAGCTCCTGATAACTCAATGATTGAAACCAAACTGTTATCAGATGGATACTACAAAAGACAATCAGAAATGGCAGTTGTGTTGTCACGAAAGAGCAAGGAACTAATTGAACAAAAAATAGAGCTTGGTATTAAGTACAGCTATTATGAAATAAGCAGAAATTTAAAAGATATTGATGTAAAGGAAGAAAATGTTTTGCGTATCTTGGAGCAACAAAAAATTGCAGAGGCAAAACTTAAAATTGGCACAGGCATAAAACAAGAAGTTTTAACCGCACAGGCAGCGGTTGAAGAAGCTAATCTAGTACTAGCAAATGCCAAGGATGATTTGACATACAAAAAAATGGAATTTAACAAGCTTTTAGGTCTATCATCTGATGCAGTTGTAAATTTAACTGAAGATGTAATAAACAATATCAGCTTCCAAAAAACAGAAAACGTTGATTTAAATAACAAGGTTCTATTAGCTCAAGAAAACAGAATGGAAATTATTCAAGCTCGGGAAAATAAAGAAGTATCAATTTTGTATTTTGATATAGTATCTAGGTATAGTACGGAAAACACATATGATTACAGAGCAGCAAATTATGAAAGAGAAAAAGCTAATAATGAATTAAATGATGCTATGAGAAATGTTGAATGAAATGTTAATAATGTTTATTTAAATATGCAGAAGGCAGCACGTGCAATAAATGTTTATGAAAAAAACATAATAAGCCTTAAAGAAGCATATAGATTGTCACAACTTTCCTATGAAGCAGGAGTTGGTATTCAAATGGATGTGTTAAATGCACAAAATATGCTTTATAATGCAGAATTGTCATATGTTGAGTCTCAGCACAACTATAATCTTGCTGTTCTTACTTTTGAAGCTTCTTATGAAATCGGATATTAGAAATGATGGGCTGTTTATGAAAGAAGAGGATACTAGGGAAAGAATATTATATGCAGCAAGAGAGGTGTTTTCTAAAAAAGGTTATGCCGGCTCTACTACAAAAGAAATATCATTTGTTGCAGAAGTGGCTGAAGTTACCTTGTTCAGGCACTTCGAAACAAAGAACAATCTTTTTTGTGAGACAATTTCAAAATTTATTGTAAAACCGATGTTAAACTTTAACACATCAAAAACAAAAGTCAATTCTGAGAATGTTATTCAGAAAATAATAGAAGAAAGAACAAACACATTGAGAAGAAATAGAGAGCTGTTTATTTGCACAATATATGAGGCTCAATTTAATGATGAAATAAAAGATATGCTTAAAAAAATTTTTTTAAAGGTTTTTGATGAACTGATGTATTATATGAAAAAAGAACATATGAAATCAGACAAGGTATCAATAGAATATATGTCACAAATTATATTATCAACTGTTGTAGGTTTAATTATATTTGAATCTTTAACAGGCAGTGGAGACTTTAAAGATACAATAAAGTTATATGAAACAATTAAAACATTAATATAGTAAAGATTGGAGAGAATCATTTATGAATAAAAAAAAGTTTATTTCAATTATTATAATTTTTTTAATTATCTTGATTGCAGTTGCCAAAAATATCAATTCAGCTTCAAGCAGCACAGAAAGTTCTGTGGCGGAAGCTGATCTCGGTATCCCCATAGAACTTGAAATTGTTGTTAAAGGCAATCTGACGGAAACCATAAACTATGTAGGCACAATTGAACCAAAGAACTCTACAACAATATCACCTTCCATTTCAGGACAGATCATTCAAGTCTATGTTGAAGAAGGAAGCTTTGTCAAATATGGAGATATATTGGTGAAAATAGATGACAGCCAGCTTAGGGCAAGTCTTGAAACAGCACAAAAGAAGTATGAAACATTAAACACAAATTATAATTATCTGGTGAATGAAATCAACGATTTTTATGAAACAAATCCACTTAATAAGCAGCTTGAAACAGCTCAATCAAATTATGAATATTTGAAAAGTGAAAAAGATAATTATGAAAGTTTGTATGAAGAAGGGGCAATTCCTAAAACAACATTTGACAAATTAGAGCAAGAGACAAATAATGCCTACTTTAAATTAGAAGAACTAAAGGCGACCATTCAAAATTCCTATGACAACTTAGTTCATGAAAAAGACATGGCGGCCAAACAAATGGAAGAATTAAATTCATCAATAAATGAGCTAAATGTAAAAATAGAAGACACAGTTATTATCGCACCGATAAGTGGGGTTGTCAAAATGATTGAAGGCGATGTTGGTGACTTGGCTGTAATTGGAAAACCTTTGGTTGCCATTGATGATAATGAAGAGCTGGTAGTAAAAGTCAATGTATCTGAAAGTGACATAAACAGATTGTCGGTTGGAAGCAAAGCTGTTATAAAAATAAACGGTTTAAATGATGTAATTAATTCTGCAGTCAACAAAATTATCCCTAATGTAAATCCTAACACCAGAATAGGATTAATAGAATTAGGACCCATACATAATGAAATATCAGCCGTGTTGGTTTCAGGTAACAGCGCAGAGGTTGAAATTATAGCAAATGAAATAAAAGATAAATTAATCATACCTAAAAACTCCATAAAAAATTTAAATGGTAAGGAGATGGTTTATTTGCTTATAGACACAGACGGAACGGTAAAAGAAATTGAAATAACAACTGGACTTACAGTGGGAGAGAACACTGAAGTAATAAAGGGGCTTAAAGAAGGAGACAAAATAGCAACCACTAATTTGTCTAAATTATATGAAAATGTAACAGTCTATGTTTTTAAAGGAGAAGAATAATGAATATAGGCAAATTTTCTGTTAAAAACAAGTATTTCATTTTATCTGTTGTAATAGCAATAGTAATTTTGGGGATATATTCGAGAATATCTTTAAAAACACAGATGTCACCAGATACTAATGCGCCTACCGTAACAGTTATCACTCAGTATCCAGGTGCTTCTTCTCAAGATGTTGTTAAGGATGTTGTTGAGCCTATGGAAGACGAATTTGGCAAGCTGGAGGGTATTTCCAGAGTGAAATCTACAAGTCAGGACAATATTGCTGTAATATCGTTGGAATTTAGTTATGCAACCAATACCGATGAAGCAGCAATTGACATACAAAATTCAATAAGCAGAATTAGAAGCAATCTGCCTTCTAATATTAGCGAGCCAAAAATTTTAAAGTTTAGTACCTCTGATAAGCCTGTGTTTACATTAAGTTTAAACAGCAATTCTGTTGATTTGAGAACAGTCAGACAAATAGCAGAAGATGAAATAGGATTTAGTTTGCAGCTGCTAGAAGGAGTTGCTTCTGTTGACATATTTGGAGGATACAATTCATTAGTCAAGGTGAATGTGGATAAAAACAGATTAACTTCTTACGGAATTACTTTAGAACAAGTTTCTTCTATTCTTGCTCAAAACAATATTAAGGCACCAGGCGGAAAATTAACTGATTCGAATAAGGAAGTATTGATAAGAATTGAAGAAAATCTTGAGACTATAAATGATATAGAAAATATCAGAATATCTTTAAACGATGGAAACTTCATTTATTTAAAAGATATAGCTGACGTAGAATTTTCCACGGAAGATTTGGAAAGCAACTACAGATATAATGGAAACGAAGGCATAGCTTTATTGGTGTTAAAAAGGAGCGATGCGAATACGGTGGAAGTTGTGGAAGACATTAAAAAGGAAGTTGAAATTTTAAAAGAAAAATATCCTTTCATTCAATTTGAAATAGCTCAGGATGACTCAATATTCACTAATCAAATGGTTGATAATATGTCGTCAAGTGTTCTGATGTCAATGATTTTTACAATTATACTCATAATGCTTTTCATATCCAATGTAAGCCAGTCGCTAGTTGTTTCCTTGTCAATGCCTTTGGTTTTTTTAACGACACTAGCGTTAATGAAGTTTTCGGATATGAAGCTGGATATGGTTACTCTATCAGCATTAATTCTCAGCATAGGATTTGTTGTTGATGCATCCATAGTTGTTGTTGAAAATATTGCAACTCATAGAAATGAAAAAAATAAAGATATTATGACAGCTGCCATTGACGGAACGAATGAAATAGCAATGGCTAATGTGGCAGGAGCAACAACTACATTGGTTGTATTAATACCCCTTTTGTTTATCAAAGGTGTTGTAGGAGAAATGTTCAGACCTTTATCATTAACCGTAATTTATGCTATAAGTTCATCTTTGGTTATAGCTTTGTTTATTATACCATTATTTACGGTGATGCTCAGCAAATTTAAATTTACAAAAACCGAAAAATTAATTAACAAAATATCATTGCCTTGGAACAATTTGATGTATAAATTAATCGAGTTTTATATTGGTGTATTAAAATTAGCTTTAAGGAATAAGCTTAAAACATTGATATTAGTATTGCTTCTCTTGGTTTTAAGCGGCAGGTTTTTAGTTAACAACGGCATGGAAATGCTACCTCAGTTTGATAGCGGAAAAACATATGTATCTGTTGAAATGGAGCCGGGCACAACAATAGAGGAAACTAGCAGAGCAGTTGGGTATATTGAAAGCTTTTTAGCAAAAGAAGAAAATGTTGTAAATTATGATGCTCAAATAGGTTATGAAAAGGGCAGCAATTCTCTGAGTGATTTCGGGGTAATGGGAACCAACCAGGCTGTTCTTACTGTTAATATGACAACAAGATTGGAAAGAGAAGAAACTATATGGGAATTTCAGGAAAGGCTGAGAAATGAGATGCAAAAAATTCCCGGAATTAAGAGATATTCGGTTAAAGAACAAGGAGGAACCGCATCATCAAGCGCTAAAGCTCCTATCGACATAAAAGTAAGTGGTGCAGACCAAGATATACTATACAGCATTGCTGATAAACTGGAGCAAGAAATTGCCAAAGTTGAAGGTACAACTAATTTATACAAGAGTTTTAACATGGATAATTTGCAGATGAACATTAAAATGAATGAAACTCGTATCCAGGAACTGGGGCTAACAAATGCTTCAGTCGCTAATCAAATATATAATTCAATGGAAGGAATTGTGGGAACGGATTTAGATATTGATGAAACAGAAAATGTGGGAATTTCAGTTCAATATATGGATAAGTACAAGGAATCTTCAGACAGCTTGCTAGACACATATATTAATACTCCTGTGGGTGTTAAAGTTCCTTTAAGAGAATTGGCGGATATCGAGTTAAACGAAAGAGCAAACATAATTACAAGAGAGGATTTGGAATATACA
>JBASLQ010000499.1:0-1651 GCA_049656425.1 Sedimentibacter sp. | reverse complement strand
AATGTATCCAGCAAGTCTTACGAAAATAATGACAGCAATTATTGCAATTGAGATGGGAAACTTATCAGACGTTATAACGGTTGACGATGATACTCCTTATGAAATAGCAGGCAGCCATATTGCCCTTGAACCGGGAGAAATTCTAACTTTAAAGGATTTATTGTATGCATTGATGTTACCTTCAGCAAATGATGCAGCATCTACAATAGCAAAACATTATGGCGGAAGTACAGAAGAATTTGTTAAGTTAATGAATGATAAAACTAAAGAACTTGGGGCATTGAATACACATTTTGTTAATCCTCATGGTCTCCACGATGAAAATCATTACACTACAGCTACTGATCTTGCTATTATTACTAAATATGCAATGAAAAATGATACATTTAGAGCTATAGTAGGCACTGAAAAGTATGAAATTCAACCTACAAACAAAAAATCAGAAATAAGATATTTTACAAACTTGAATAAAATGCTTTATTGTTCAACTTCTGGCCAAATAAACGTAAATGGTCAATGGACTAGTCCACTATATGATGGAACAATAGGAGTTAAAACTGGATATACACCTGAAGCTGGAAATTGCCTAGTTGCAAGTGTTGAAAAGAATGGTACCGAGCTTATTTTCGTAGCTCTTAATGGTGTTTCCCTTGAGATGTATCAAGATGCACACAATCTTTTTGATTATGGTTTTAACGAATATCAAAGTACAACTTTAGTTTCAAAAAATACATTTGTACAGAATCTTGAAATAAAAAATGGTGACAGCAAAGAAATTTCTGTAATTACTGAAAGCGATTTTAGCACATTAACTAAAAAGAGTTCTGAAAATAAAATTGAATCAAAAGTTATATTAAATGATATATCGCTGCCATTAGAAAAAAATGATATTGTAGGTAAAATGGAATTTTCACTAGATGGCAAAGTTATTGGAAGTATTAATTTAATATCTCCAACAGAAGTAAAAAGCACATTATCAAATGAAGAAAAAAGCAAATTTAGTTTTATTACTTTCTTGAAGATAATTGCTGCTATAGTGTTTTTTATAATTGTAATGAGAATATATAATAACATAAGAATAAAACTCAACAAGAAAAGAAGACGAAAAAGATTTCGTGCAGATATTTAAAAAAACCTCCAATAGGAGGTTTTTTATTTAATCAAAAGTAACAAAGTTATATAATGGATATACTGCATTAGCTATTCCTACATACCTGTTTTATCTGCAAGAGATGCTCCTTTATTTATTGCAATTATAGAGTTTTCTATAAATGATGTGGTCTGTTTTGCAGCTTCTATTGCTGCATTTAATGCACTTTCATTTATATAAACTATGTACGTTTTTAAACGTTTTGTTAAACTGTTAATTGATTTTGCTCCAATTTCATCATTACTTTTTATATCCATTTCTACATCTAATTCGCCATTCATGAAGAAACTCAATATTCAGTTCTAATTCAATTGCAAAATCAGAAACAGTTTCTCCATCTATTCCAGGAGATCCATTGTTTCTCTTCATTAATTTAAACGCTAATTCTAAATTCTCTTTGCGATATATTGTTATCGATAAGTCTGTACCATTTTTTCACGTGTTTCCTCCGTTGTTGCTGTATCTTCCTTGTATTGTTACTACTACCAAGCCCCATAACGG
>JBASLQ010000498.1:0-6718 GCA_049656425.1 Sedimentibacter sp. | reverse complement strand
ACAAATGTAAGTTTTATCGCCATTCATTAAATATTCGCTTAATTTTGTGCCTTTTCCAACACAAATAACCAAAACACCGGCTACATTGGGATCCAGCGTTCCAGCATGACCAACTTTTTTTATATCTAATATTTTACGCACAGAACTGACCACATCATGAGATGTCATTCCGGTAGGTTTTAAAATATTTAATATTCCGTTCATTATTCTCCAAAATATACTTTAAAATTATTTACTATTATTTTTTTAGTATTTTCAATTGTATCATTAATTTCAAAACCTGCAGCTTTTGAGTGACCGCCACCACCATACTGCAAAGATACTTCAGCAACATCTATATTGTTTTTAGATCTTAAGCTTACTTTTGTACTTTTGTTTTCAGACTCTTTCAAAACACAAGATACTTCAACTTCTTTAATTTCTCTTATAAATTCAACAACACCGTCTATGTCGCCCATTTCAACATTATTGCTTTTTAAAATTTCTTGAGTAATGCAAGTAATGCCAAATTTATTGTCATAGTAAAGCTCTACGCCACTTATACACTCAATAAATGCCTTAACTACATTTGAAGGTTTTGAGTTGTATATAATGTTGTCAATTTCTGCAACTTCAACTCCAAGATTTATGAGTTCTGCTGTTTTGCTATGTGTATAACTGCTTGTATTTGAATAGCTGAATTTTCCTGTATCGGTTAATATAGCTATATATATGTATACCGCTGTTTCTTTAGTTATTTCCATCACTGAAGCTTTCATTACATCATACAAAAGTTCACCGGTTGAGCTTATTTCTGTATCTATAATATTTATGTCCGCAAAGCTGTTATTTGTTTTATGATGGTCAATACAAACTGACTTTTTAGCATGTTTTATAATATTCTTAAATTTTCCCAGTCTGTCTGCATCGCTGCAATCAAGAATAAAAAGAACATCATACTCAGTGTTGTCGTACTCTTTCATTATTAGTCCTTCTTTTACAAATGGCTTATAATTAAAAGGTATTGATCCGTCAATATAAACTGTAACATTTTTATTTAATGGTTTCAGAAATTCATATAGGGCCATCGCTGACCCTATACAATCTCCATCAGGGGCTTTGTGTCCTGTGATACAGATATTGTCAGAACTATTTATAATTTCAAATATTTCTTTCACATCATTCATCATCGGATTCATCTTCGACCTTCCTGCTTGCTTCTTCCTTTATAACTTTGTTTATAAGGCTGCTCATATAAATTCCTTTTTCTATTGAGCTGTCTTGTTCAAACAACAACTCTGGAGTTAAGCGTAACTTTACTCTTTTTCCAACTTCTCTTCTGATAAAACCTTTAGCACTTTCAAGTGCTTCAAGAGTTGGTTTTATGTCTCCATAAACAGAGATGTAAACTTTGGCATATTTTAAATCTTCTGTTACATGAACATCAGTAACGCTCATGAGCTCTGATATTCTGGGATCTTTTACTTCATTTCTGATTATTTCAGATATAACTCTTTTCATTTCACCTGACAATCTTTCATTTCTTCTATTTGCCATGTTATACCTTCTTTCTTATTTTTTTACTTTAATATTATCTTTTAATTTCTTCCATTATATAGGCTTCCATTGAGTCGCCTTCTTTAATGTCATTATATTTTTCTATTCCAATTCCGCCTTCATAATTAGAATTTAATTCTGACGCATCATCCTTAAATCTTTTTAATGAAGCAATTGTTCCGTCATGAATAACTATATCATTTCTTAAAACTCTTATTTTTGATTTTCTAGTTATTTTCCCACTTGTTACATAAATGCCAGCTACTACTCCAATATTAGGAACTTTGAATGTCTGACGTACATCCGCTCTTCCAAGAACAACTTCTTTGTATATTGGTGCAAGCATTCCTTTAACAGCCTGTTGAATATCTTCAATAGCTTTATATATTATGTTGTAAGTACGGATATCAACATTTTCTTTTTTTGCAAGTTCCATTGCTGCAATAGATGGTCTTACATTAAAACCTATTACAATAGCATTAGATGCTGATGCAAGCATAACATCATTTTCATTTATTCCGCCTACGCCGCCATGTATAGGATTAACTTTTACTTCATCCATACTTTGTTTTAAAAGAGATTGTTTTACAGCTTCTATTGAACCGCTTACATCTGCTTTTATAACAATATTCAAGTCTTTTACTTCGCCCTTTTGAATTTTCTCAAATAAGTCTTCCAATGATACTTTAGATGAAACATTCATATGTTCAATATGTCTTTTATCTTTGCGTTTTTCAGCAATGTTTTTAGCATCTTTTTCATTATTCATCACAACCAAAATATCTCCGGCATGTGGAATTTCAGATAATCCAACTATTTCTACAGGGACAGACGGACCAGCTTGATTTATTCTTTTTCCTTTGCTGTTAAACATTGCTCTTATTTTGCCGTAAGCACTTCCAACAAGAACAACATCGCCTTTGTTTAAAGTTCCTTTTGCAATTAAGACAGTTGCAACAGGTCCTCTTCCTTTATCAAGTTTTGCTTCTATTATCGTTCCTTTTGCACTTCTGTTTGGATTTGCTTTAAATTCCTGAACTTCAGCAACTAATAAAATCATTTCCAGCAAATCTTCAATACCAATTCGTTGTTTTGCAGAAACAGGAACAAAAATTGTATCTCCGCCCCAGTCTTCAGAAATTACGCCTTGTTCTGAAAGTTCTTGTTTAACTCTATCAATGTTGGCAGCTGGTTTGTCAATTTTGTTAACTGCAACTATTATCGGCACTCCTGCAGCTTTAGCATGATTTACAGCTTCTATAGTCTGAGGCATAACACCGTCATCAGCTGCAACTACTAATATAGCGATATCAGTGACTTTTGCTCCACGTGCTCTCATTGATGTGAAAGCTTCATGGCCAGGTGTATCAAGGAATGTAATTTTTTTGCCTTTAATTTCTACTTGTGATGCACCTATATGCTGAGTAATTCCTCCGGCTTCTTGTTCAGTAACTGATGTATTTCTTATTGCATCCAATAAAGATGTCTTACCATGATCTACGTGTCCCATTACTGTTACAATGGGAGCTCTAGGCAATAAAGTATCTTCAGGATCCTCATCATTTTTAAACATTGAATCTTCTAAATTTTGAAGCACATCTACTACTTCAACTTTTGAAACTTTTGCTCCTAATTCTTCTCCGATTAACACAGCTGTGTCAAAATCAATTTCCTGATTCATATTAGCCATAATTCCAAGAAGAATAAGTTTTGAAATAACAACATTTACAGATACACCTAGTTTGTCAGCAAATTCTCTTACTACTATAGGTTCTTCAATTTGTATATTTTTAACCTTAATTTGATGTACTTTTTGTTCTTGCTCAACAGGTTTTTGCTGTTGAAACTGTTGTTTGTTTTTTTGACCATTGTAATTTTTTCTGTTACTATTGTTACTATTGTTAGTGTTTCTATTATTGTTATTTCTGTTTGCTGCATTTGGTTGTGTCGGTTTTGCAGCGGCTTGATTTGGCTGTACCGGTTTTTTAACCGGCATAATTAAGCTTTTATCTACTTTTTTAAGTTTAGCCTGATTCAAGTCTATCTTTTCGTCTACTAATGATTCGTCGTCAATTATAATATTTTTACCGCCTTTAACTGTCTTAGTTTTTTTATTATTGTTAATTAAACTTAATGCTTTCCTGAGTCTTATAACTTCAAGGTCTGAAATTGAACTCATATGGTTTTTAATAGTAATGCCTAGTTCTTGTTCTGCTATAGTTACCAGATCCTTACTATTCATATCTAATTCTTTAGCAAGTTCGTATATTCTCATGCAACCACCTCCGGTTTATACGTTATTTAATATATATGATGCAATGTTGTTGTCTCTTATTGACACAACACCCACCATCTTCCTCCCGAGACTTTTCCCCAGGAGCTCTTTTTCTCCATATTCAACAAATTTGCAGTTGTATTTCTCACAAACAAATTGAATATTTTTTTTAGTTTTATCAGATGCATCTGCTGTCATTAAAACTAAAACACTTTTGTTTTTTTCAACATCTGAGCAAGTTACATCAAAGCCAATTGCAACTTTGCCGCCTTTTCTGGCAATACCTATTATTGAATAAATTTTATCATTCATTCTTTGCAATCTCCAGTTTTAAGGCTTCATATATTTCTTCTGGAATTTCAGCTTCAAGAGATTTTTGCAATCTCTTTGATTTAATTGCTTTATCCAGGCAATCAGTTTTTTTACAAATATATGTACCTCTGCCGTTTAGTTTTCCTTTAGCGTCAAAATTTATTTCATTGTCTTTGTTTTTTACAATTCGGCACAACTCTTTTTTTGGAAAGCTTTCCATGCATCCAATGCATTTTCTCAAAGGTATTTTACGGGTTTTCATATTTCCTCCTTGGAGTTTCTTTCCTTTTCTTGCGATTCACTTATTATATCGATTCTCCAGCCTGTTAATTTTGCCGCCAGTCTTACATTTTGTCCTTCCTTACCTATTGCAAGTGACAGTTGATTATCAGGAACAACCGCTACTGCACTTTTTTCTTTTTCACTTGCTGTGACTTTTACTATCTTAGCAGGTCCAAGGCTGTTGGAAATGAATTTTTCTGGATTTTTATCATATATTATTATATCAACTTTTTCCTGACATATTTCATCTATTATATTTTTTACTCTTGAACCTTTGTTTCCAACACAAGATCCGATTGGTTCAACATTAGGGTCATTTGTAAATACAGCTATTTTAGATCTGGAACCGGCTTCCCTTGCAATTGAGAAAATTTCGATAATTCCGTCATGTATTTCAGGAACTTCCAACTCAAACAATCTTTTTACAAGATTAGGATGGCTTCTTGAAAGCATTATGTTTGCGCCCTTTCCTGTATTTTTAACTTCTACGATAACCGTCTTAATTCTGTCCCCGGTATTGTACTGTTCATTAGGAATTTGCTCATTTGCAGTAATTATTCCTTCGATTTTTCCAAGGTCAATATAAACATTACCTTTACTTTCTCTTTGAACAACACCAGTAAGTATATCTGACTCTCTGCCGTAAAACTCACTAAATATGGATTCTCTTTCAGCTTCACGAATTTTTTGAAGAATTACCTGTCTTGCTGTTTGTGCAGCTATACGTCCAAAATCCTTTTTAGGTTTAATTTCTATTTTGACAATATCTCCATATTCATATTTAGAATTAATTGATTTTGCTTCTTCTAAAGAGATTTCCTGACTGGTGCTTTCAACTATTTCTACAACTGTTTTATCCTGAAACAACTTGTACTCGCCATTTTCCGCATCTATATCAATACTGAAGTTAGTTGCTTTGCTGAAATTTTTCTTATATCCAGTTTCTAATGCAGCTTTAATAGCCTCCAAAACCACGTCTTGGCGAATTCCCTTTTCTTTTTCAAGTTCGCTTAACGCGTTTAAAATTTCTTTGTTCATTTAATATCCTCCACTAAAAATCCTCTAGAACTCTGTTTATTTTTGATATATCTTTAAGTTCAATTATTATATTTTCTTCGCCCATTTGTATTATTACGTTATTTTCTTGTTTTTCTATCAATAAGCCTTCAATAGCTTTTTTGCCGTCAATAGGTTTATAAAATTTTACATCCACCCGTTCACCTATGTTTTTTTGATAATCAGCATCTGTTTTAAAAGGTCTTTCAAGTCCAGGGGAAGAAACTTCCAGAAAGTATTGTTCTTCTATTAGATCAACCTCGTCAAGTTTTTTATTTAAACTTCTGCTTACGTCAGCACAATCATCAACAGTTATTCCTTCCGGCTTATCAATGTAAACTTTTAAGTATTTAAATGGCCCCTCTTTTACATACTCAATATCTACCAGCTCAATTTCTGAAGACTTTATAATATCTTCCACAATTTTTCGAACTGATGCTTCTATAGATTTTTTGCTCATACTTTCTCCTTTTCGCATTGTTGTAACATTGAAGTATACAATCAGAAAGAGTGGGCTACCCCACTCTTTCTGTCAAAAATCATCTTTTTACTATTATAACACAAAATTTATTAAAAATCAAACAAAATTTATTTTTTTATTGGGTATTACCAACAGTATGTCTCACTATTTAATTTTTTATTTTGGCAGAATTTTAATTCAACTTATCACACATTAAAAATAGAAATTTGACTAGTTCTGTCTAAATTTTTTAAACAACCGTGTTTTTCCATAACATCTATTACGGTCTTGCTTACTTTTGCTCTTTTTATTATATCTTCAATAGAAATAAATTCACCATTTTCACGTTCTGTTTTAATATTAGCAGCAGCATTTGCTCCAAGTCCCTGCAATCTCATCTTATTTCAAATTAAATTTATTTATTATCGTTTTTTAAATTATAATTTAGTATATTTTTTTTATATTATGTAATCATGTACATGAGAATAATTATTTTATTTAAATTAATAATAAAAGGAGATTATTACATGGATTGGAAAAAAGAACTTCAACACAATATTAAAACCGCAGAGGATGTGGAAAAATCACTAAATTGGAATTTGTCTTCAGTCGATAAGAATAAACTAGAAGAAATAATCAAAACATATCCAATGTCTGTGCCGGAATATTATTTGTCATTAATAAATCCTAATGACCCTGATGATCCTATAAGAAAATTATGCATACCTTCAATCAGTGAAACCGATATGGACGGAAGTTTTGATACAAGCGGTGAAGCTGACAACACTGTAGTGCAA
>JBASLQ010000497.1:0-1813 GCA_049656425.1 Sedimentibacter sp. | reverse complement strand
ATTTTGAGCATTCAAAATTCAGGATTTGCACCACTATTTTTATAGTATTCTCGTATTCTTCTTATGCCTGTAGCGAGACGTTCTATTATACCTAATCTTAAAAATACATCTGATATTATTCTGTTTCGTGGAATTGAAACTCTGCCGTCAATATATTCTTCCTCTGTTATGCCTATAGGCAGACCACCGGGCGACAGTATTTCTACTCTATCATCAAATATCTCTACCCTTACATCAGCCTCCAGCATATATTCTCTATGTACTATTGCATTTGCAATTGCTTCCCTGAAAGCTACTAAAGGAATTTCTTCTATCGTTTCCCTATAGGCACCCTTAATTACTTCCATTACATTTATATGTTTATGATAAAATTCAATAGATCTATCAAATTGCTCTAATTCAGATGTTCAAAATAAAGATCCTCACCTTCGTAAAATAAAGCATCATATCGAATATTTCTCCCCTTAAGTATAAGGTTTTCATGCTCTATTTTATTTGTCGGAACAGTTGAAGTATCCACTCTTTTGTATGCACAAAACGATTCTATCAGAAAAAAATTGGAAAATGATTTACCACTAAAATTATATGATAGAGCTTATAAAGCTCACTATGCAAGGATAAAATCAGCCAGATGTTCTTCTTTATTAAAAAGCCAACATAAGGAGCAAAAATAAAAATAGTTCCGAATGTTGGGTAAGAAAATAGTGATTTTGATAATCAAACATACGGAGCGAAAACTTAAAATGATCCCTATGTTGGGTTATGAAATGGAGATGAATAGTAAGTTAAGAGCAAAAGAAATAAAAACATATTTTGGTGACAAACCATTTAATAGTGATGATTTGTATAATTTCTATGCTAATTATGAGCCTGACCTTAACTTAATAACTTAACTGACATGCACCGTAATACTACTAACATATAAACGGTTATCAGGCATTTAAAATTGGCGTATTTTGTTGTAATTTGACATAATTCAATTATCCTATCTCCATAAAATCTTCACAATGTTTTATTATGATATTTATTAAGTTTAATAAAAAACGAAAGGATATTATAATATGAAGAGTAATCAAAAAAATAAAAAAAATAGTAATAAAACTTCAAAGAAAAATAGTAATGTAATTCTTGGAGTTGTAGCTGTTATAGTGATTGGTATAGCAGCATTCACTTTTTTAAATTCAGGAAATGATAAAAAAGACTTGGCAGAGCAAACAAAATCAACTGCCATATCAGCAACAGATGAAAATGCTAATATGGTTATTAATGTAGCAGATGTAACGGAAACAGCAAATTTTTATGCATATGATGAACTTGATACTTATATGGAAGTATTGGCAGTAAAGGCATCTGATGGAACAGTAAGAACAGCATTTAATACTTGTCAGGTTTGTTATTCATCGGGCCGAGGATATTATATCCAGGAAGGTGATGTACTGGTATGCCAAAACTGTGGTAACAGATTTAAGATGGATGAAGTTGAAGTAGCAAGAGGCGGATGTAACCCAGTTCCAATATTCAAAGAAATGAAAGAAGTAACAGATACTACAATTACAATTCCTAAGGAATTATTTGCTGAAGCAGAAGGTATCTTTGCAAATTGGAAATAAAAGATGGTTTATAAATTATGCAGAAGTTATTAGAGCAAAAAATAATTAAACTGGGTGGAGTTACCTGTACAGCTTGTGAAAATAAAATAGAAAAGGCATTAAAAAAACTCGAAGGGGTTAATGACGTTAAAGTAAGCTATGCATCATCAACGGCAAATATTATATACAATACTGATAAAATAGATTTAAAAGTTATTTATGAC
>JBASLQ010000496.1:0-8562 GCA_049656425.1 Sedimentibacter sp. | reverse complement strand
ATCCAATAATTGTCATGCTTCACTATCCGCCATTTGACAGTGACGGGCTTCCAAATGAGTTTTTTTCCATATTGAAGGAATATGAAGCTAGAATATGCATTTACGGGCATCTTCACGGAGAAGACGGTCATAAGAATATTAAGGAAGGAATAATAGACAACGTAGCAGTTCATTGCGTTTCAAGCGACTACATGGACTTTAAATTAAAACAAATAAAATAGCAGGAAGCAGATATCATAATTATGATATCTGCTTCTTTGGCAAAAAAATGTAAAAGAAACAGCAATTTTATATTGTATATGTTTTGTAAACAAAGAGCATATTCGGCTCTTGACATGAATACAAATATAGAGTATTATTTATTCGTGGTAACGTTTTGTTAAAATAAAAGGATGGTGAGAGAAATGGCTAAAATGGACGCACTTGTAAAGCTCTACAAAGAACCGGGTTTGTGCCTTGAACAAGTGGATATGCCTGTTCCTGAAGAGGGAGAGGTATTGATAAAGATTCATAAAACTTCTATTTGCGGAACTGATGTTCACATATATGACTGGAATAAATGGGCACAAGATACTATACCTGTGCCAATGACAATTGGACATGAATTTGTTGGAGAGATTGTGGAAATCACTAAAGGTGTTAAAGATTTATATGTTGGAGATTTAGTATCTGGAGAAGGGCATATTGTATGCGGGAAATGCAGGAATTGTCTTGCCGGAAGAAGGCATCTCTGCAAGGATACTAAAGGAGTTGGAGTTAACCGCACTGGAATATTTTCCGAATATGTAGCATTGCCTGCTACAAATATATGGCTTTGTGACAAATCAGTGCCGGAAGAATTATACAGTATTTTTGATCCTTTTGGCAATGCAGCTCACACTGCACTGTCTTTTAATGTGCTTGGTGAAGATGTGCTTATAACCGGAGCCGGTCCAATAGGAATAATGGCAGCAGCAATAGCAAGGCATGCAGGAGCAAGATATGTAGTTATTACTGATGTTAACAACACAAGATTGGAATTAGCAAAAAAAATGGGTAACATCAGAGCGGTAAATACAAAAGAAGAAAGTTTAGACGACATAATGACAGAATTAGGCATGAAAGAAGGATTCGATGTAGGAATGGAAATGTCAGGCAATGGCAGAGCTCTAAACGATATGATTAATCATATGTCTCATGGAGGAAAAATTGCAATGTTAGGTATTCAGGAACCAGACACAGCTGTAGATTGGAATAAAATTGTTTTCAACGGACTTCATATTAAAGGAATTTATGGAAGAGAAATGTTTGAAACCTGGTACAAGATGCAGTCAATGTTAAAGTCTGGTCTTGACATTTCACCTATTATTACACATAGATATCATTATACAGAATTTGAAAAAGGTTTTGAAGCTATGATAAGTGGAAAGTCCGGTAAAGTTGTATTAGACTGGACAATGAAAAAATAAAAATATAGGAGATGATTTTATGTTTGAAATGAATAAACAATATTACGCTGATATTTTAAAAGATATAAAAGAAAGCGGACTTTGGAAGGATGAAAGAGTAATTACCACAGCACAAAGCAGCAGAATCAGTACGACAAAAGTTAAAGGAGTGCTGAATATGTGTGCTAACAATTATTTAGGATTAGCAGACAATAAGGAAATTATTGAAGCAGCTAAAAATGCATACGATTCATGGGGATACGGACTTTCATCTGTGAGATTCATATGTGGCACCCAGGAAATTCATAAAGTGCTGGAGGCAAAGTTAAGTGAATTTTTGCATACTGAAGACACTATTTTATACTCATCATGTTTTGATGCTAATGGAGGATTGTTTGAAACAATAACTACAGAAAATGATGCAATTATCAGTGATGAATTGAATCATGCCAGCATTATTGACGGAGTAAGACTTGCTAAAGCTAAAAAATACAGATATAAAAATAACGATATGAATTCATTGGAAGAACAACTTATACAAGCGGAAAAAGATGGAGCTAAAATAAAAATCATTGCAACTGATGGAGTTTTTTCAATGGATGGCATAATTGCCAATCTTAAAGAAATATGCGATTTAGCAGACAAATATAATGCTCTCGTTATGGTTGATGACAGCCATGCAGTTGGATTTATAGGTAAAACAGGAAGAGGAACTCATGAATACAGAGATGTTGTTGGAAGAGTTGATATAATAACAGGAACGTTGGGTAAAGCGTTAGGCGGAGCAAGCGGAGGATATACAAGCGGCAGGAAAGAAATTATTGATTTGTTGCGACAACGTTCAAGACCATATTTATTTTCAAACACTTTAGCACCTGCAATAGCAGGAGCATCTCTTAAAGTTCTAGATATGCTTATGGAAAGCACAAAGTATAGAGATAAACTTGAAGAAAACACAAAATACTTCAGAAGGGAAATAAAAAAAATAGGGCTTAACATAATTGAATCTGAACATCCTATAGTTCCTATTATGTTAGGTGATGCAGTTTTATCTCAGAAAATGGCGGAAAGACTTCTGGAAAAGGGAGTTTATGCAGTTGGTTTTTATTATCCCGTAGTTCCAAAAGGAAAAGCAAGAATAAGAACTCAAATATCAGCAGCGCATTCAAAGGAAGATTTGGATTTTGCTTTGAATGCATTTAAAGAGGTAAAAGAAGAACTTAGTATATAATTACCTGGGAAATAATTGACAAAAAATATAAAAAACGAGAAAATATTGTAAAATAAAAGACTGACGGTTAATTAATTATGTCAGTATTTATTTTTGAAAATAAAATAAAATTTTTAAGACAAAGTCATTGAAAATATTTTCAAACTGATATATACTGTGATATAATAATTATATAAATAAAGGAGGCATTAATATGCAAAAGAAAGACATAAAATGGTCAGAGCTTGGTTTTAGCTATATTAAGACAGACAAAAGATACATATCTCATTGGAAAGATGGAAAGTGGGATGATGGACAACTCGTTGAAGATAATAAAATTACTATAAGTGAAGGTTCAACTTGTCTTCATTATGGTCAAGAATGTTTTGAAGGTTTGAAAGCTTACAGTACAAAAGATGGTGGAATTCAACTTTTCAGACCAGATGAAAATGCTAAGCGTATGCAAAATACTTGTGAAAAAATAATGATGCCGATTGTTCCTGTAGAGAAATTTATAGATGCATGCATGCAAGTAGTTAAAGCAAATGAAGCATGGGTTCCACCATACGGATCAGGCGCAACTCTTTATTTAAGACCATTTGTTATTGGTGTTGGAGATAACATCGGAGTAAGTCCAGCTCGGGAATACATATTTGGAGTATTTGCAATGCCTGTAGGTCCATACTTTAAAGGCGGAATGTCTCCTGTAAACTTTGTAACAACTGATGAAGACAGAGCGGCGCCAAATGGAACCGGAAAAATTAAAGTAGGCGGAAATTATGCCGCAAGTTTGCATTCTCATCATGAAGCTGCAAAAAGAGGATTTGCTGATTGTATATATCTTGACCCAGCAACTCACACAAAAATTGATGAAGTTGGAGCAGCAAACTTTTTCGGTATAACAAAAGATAATAAATTTATAACACCTCATTCAAGTTCAATACTTCCAAGCATAACAAGAATTTCTTTAATGCAGGTTGCAAAAGAATACTTAGGACTTGAAGCAATTGAAACAGATGTATTTATTGACGAAATAGATATATTTGCAGAAGCAGGAGCATGCGGTACCGCAGCAGTTATAACTCCAATCGGAGGAATTGAACACAATGGTAAATTGCATGTATTCCACAGTGAAACAGAAGTAGGTCCTGTAACTAAAAAATTATACGAAACATTGTATGGAATTCAGATGGGCGATGTTAAAGCACCGGAAGGTTGGATTTACAAAGTCATATAACAATTGATTAAATTTAAGATGAGATTCTTCACTTCCATCATGATGACAGTTATATATAGTCATTCTGAAGGTTTGCCTGAAGAATCTCATCTTTTTATTATTTTTTCAGGTTATAGAAATTTAGCTACTTCTTCTTTTGTGTGGCTGAGGCGGAGAAATGATTTTCGCATTAAATCAAAAGGTATTACAGTAAATGATAATGACAGTACTGTTAATAATTCTTTTAAAGTCAATCCGTATGTTCTGAATACACTTCCTCCAAAATAAAGAATTAATATTTGAATTATGCACACAATTCCCATTATAGCTACAAAAGCTTTGTTCTTAAGCAAGTTAGACAAAAGGTTGAGCCTCTGAGTTCTTGCATTAAGGCTATTAAATATAGCACATAACATAAACAATGCAAAGAAACCTGTCATTAAATAATCATTGCTTGATGAATACCGGAATAAGTTGCTTATGTTTGGAAGTTTTAAAAACAGTACACACAAAGCAGTTGTATATATGCTGGTTGCAAATATTTGATTTTCCATATATCCGTTAATTATTTTTTCTCCTTTTTCCTTAGGCATTTCTTCCATATATTCAGGTAAAGGAGTTTCCCCGGCAAATGCAAGCCCTGCCAAGGTATCCATAACCATATTAATCCACAGCATCTGAGTTACAGTAATAGGAGTTTCAATTCCAATAAAAAGGCCAATGAGAGTAACCGCCATTGCACAAACATTTATTGACAATTGGAATATTATGAATTTTCTTATACTTTTAAATATTGTTCGGCCATAAAGTATGGATTTGCTGATGGATGAAAAATTATCGTCAAGAATTACAATATCACTTGCCTCTTTTGCCACTTCAGTTCCGCTTCCCATGGAAAAACCGACATCTGCTCTTTTTAAAGCAGGAGCATCATTCACACCGTCACCTGTCATTCCTGCAACAAGGTTCATTTCCTGAGATAACTTTATCAGTCGACTTTTATCTGATGGAAGTGCTCTTGCAACTGCACGCAAGTTTGGCATAAGTTTTTTTACCTGCGCATCAGTCAAACGGTTTAATTCTTCTGACGTCAATATAATATGTCCTTTTGAAGTGTCAAGTAAATTTGATTCTTTTGCAATTGCTGTTGCCGTTTCTTTTCCATCCCCTGTTATCATTACAACCTGTACACCTGATGATGTTACTTTTTCAAGACTTTCATATACGTCATGTCTAAGTTCATCTTTAATGCATGCAATTCCTACAAGTGTTAAGCTGGAAAATCCATTTGATATGCTGTCTATGCTTTTATCGGATGTAGCAAGGGCTAATACTCTTATTCCTGTAGCAGCCATATCCTTTACAATTTTATTTATATAAAAAATATTGCTTATTTCAAGTTTTGCTCCGCTTTCATCGTAGAAATATTTGCAGTAAGGAATAATTTTTTCAGGAGCACCTTTTATTAAAGTGAGATTCAAATCTCCTTCCACAGTCGATGCTGAATATTTGTTGATGCTGTTAAATGGCATCTGAGCTGTTTTTGTTATATTTGCACGAATTAATGGATAAGACAATGCAAAATTAAGCATAGCTCGGTCAGTTGAATTTCCTCCAACTGGCATTTGTTTTCTTCCGTTGTAGCCTAATTTTGAACTGTTGTTGTAAATTGAAGATATATAAATAATTTTCCACAGATTTTTTTGTTCTTTTAAATTGTGTATGTTGTCATATATATTCCCTTCTCCTGTTATAAATTTTGAAACCTGCAATTTGCCCACGGTCAATGTACCTGTTTTATCGGTAAATAAAATATTTAAACTCCCGGCAGTTTCTATTCCTACAAGTTTTCTGACCAGCACATTGTCCTTAATCATACGTTTCATATTTGACGAAAGCACTACTGTAATCATAACAGGAAGACCTTCAGGCACAGCGACTACTATAATTGTTACCGCAAGTGTTATTGCTCTAATAAAATCCCCTAAAAATATGTATGGATTTGAAAAGTAAGCTTCTATATTAGAAATATTATATCCGTTATCCATAATTATTGACTTAAATAAAGAAGATATAAGTATCAAGACTGCACCAATGTAACCTAGACGACTTATGGACCTGGCAAGTTCAGTCAGTCTTTGCTTAAGCGGGCTGTCGGATTTGTCTTGCTGCAGTTCTTTTGCCAGGTGGCCGTAATAAGTTTTTTCACCAACAGATTGCACAAGCATTGTGCTTGTTCCTTGATAAACTATGCTGCTGCTGAATACTAAGTTTGGATTGGAAAGACTATTATCATTGCTGTCATCATAATTTATAATTGCTGCAGAAATTTTATGGGCTTCTTTTGTTTCTCCGTTTAAAGAAGATTGATCAACATCAATTTGACCGTCAATTAAAAGACCATCTGCAGGAATTCTGTCTCCTTGCTCAAGTTGGACAAAATCACCTTTTACTACTTCAGAAACAAATATTTCTACAATAATACCATCTCTCCAAACTCTGCATTTTGTTTTTTGCGCATCTTCCACAAGCTTCTCAAATGCAAGCTGGCTTCCATATTCAGATATGCTTGAAACAAATGTTGCCAATATAATTGATACAGCAATTCCGATAGATTCATACCAATTAAAATTTTTAATAAAAAACAACACATTCAGACCCAGGGCAACAAGAAGTATTTTAATTGTCGGATCCCCGAAACTTGCCATGTAATGATTTAAAAATGTTTTTCTTTTTCCGGCTTCAATTATGTTTGCTCCATACTTTTCTCTGGAGATTAAAACATTTTCTTTGCTTAATCCTATGTAGTTTTTGTTCAAATTTTTCATAGCACGCATTTTTCCACCTCTACTCTTTGGGAACATTATTTAGCCCAATATTTCATTTTGTCTTTATTTAATATATGAGGACAAGTTTTATAATAGAATAGCAAATTGTAAAAGATATATCATTCTGATAATATTATTTAACTTTATTCTATGCAGTTGAGCATAAAAACATTGAATTTTTTAAATTTTAGGGTATAATATATATTAGTTTAATAATGTAATAAAGTAGGTGGGAATATGGACAATAATAATAAAGAAATATTAGTAACAGAAGAAGGCTACAAAGAACTTATTGATGAGATAGAAACAAGAAAAATCAAGACCAGAAAAGAAATAGCAGAAAGAATAAAAGGAGCTTTAAAAGAAGGCGACTTAAGCGAAAACTGTGAATATCAGGAATCAAAAGAAGAACAAAATAAAAACGAATCTAGAATAATTGTTCTTGAGTATACATTAAAACATGTTAAAATAGTAAAACATAATGCAAAAAATAAAGATATAGTTCAAATAGGAAGCAAAGTAAAAATTAAAGATTTGGAATTTGATGAAATACTTGAATATGCTATTGTGGGAGCTACTGAAGCTGATCCGGTTAAAGATAAAATTTCAAATTTGTCTCCGCTTGGCTCTGAACTTTTAGGCAAGAAAAAAGGGGCAACCATAAGTGTGTCATCACCAGGCGGCGTTGTAAAATATGAAGTACTTGAAGTAAATTAAAGAAAGATTAAGCTTTGTGATTTAGTATTATTACAAGGCTTAATATTTTTTTATGCCCTAACCCAGCAAAATAAAAACTTGAAGAATATGCGTAATAATTGTATAATAACATGAATGTGATAGAAAAGGGGACAAAATGAGCGACAAAGGTTTAAAAGAAGTTAAAAAAACCAGCATTGGCGGGCAGGCACTTATTGAAGGAATAATGATGAAAGGTCCCGATAAAATTGCAACTGCAGTTAGAAAGCCGGATGGTGAAATAGAAGTAAAGGAAAGCAATATAAAACCTATATTTAAACATAAATTTTTTAAATTACCTATAATTCGTGGAAGTTTTGTATTAATAGATTCTCTGGTAAGCGGAGTAAAAGAGTTAATGTATTCTGCAGAATTTTATGGTGAAGATTACGAAGAAGATGCTCTTGATAAATTCTTGAAAAAAATTTTTAAGGATAAGGCTGACACTGCAATAATATATGCATCAGTAATTATAGCTTTAATTTTTTCAGTAGGAATATTTATACTGGGACCAACGTTACTGACTAATTTATTAAAGAATCTAGTTACAAATACATTATTGTTAAACCTTATTGAAGGGGTTATAAGAGTTTTACTATTTGTTGCATATGTGTACCTGGTTTCTAAGCTTAATGATATAAAAAGGGTGTTTATGTATCATGGAGCAGAACATAAAACAATACATTGCTATGAACACGGAGAAGATTTGACAGTTGAAAATGTAAAGAAATATTCTACACTTCATCCGCGTTGCGGTACCAGCTTCATGGTAAATGTAATGCTTATAAGCATTATAGTGTTTTCATTTTTTGGATGGCCTAATCCAATAATGAGACTTATAATAAGACTTGCAATGCTTCCTGTAATTGCAGGATTATCATATGAACTTAATAGATACGTAGGAAGAAGCGAAAGCGAAAATATTCTTACAAAAATAATAACATATCCGGGATTTTTAATTCAAAGAATTACTACTAGTGAGCCAGATGACTCAATGATGGAAGTAGCTATAACTGCTATGAAAAGAGTTATACCTCAAAATGGAGAAGATGATACATGGTAACAATTGAAAAATTGTTGAAAGATGGTATAGAAATAATAAAGCTGAGGGATTACAATAATCCCTTGCTTGATGTACAGTTAATC
>JBASLQ010000495.1:0-1692 GCA_049656425.1 Sedimentibacter sp. | reverse complement strand
GGTGTAATATAACCATCAATGGCGAGCTCTAATTCAGGAAGTTTTTTCTTCATAGAGCCATGAATTAAAGGTTCAATATCAAAGGAAGTATCAAGAGGATTTTCAAGAATCTTATTCAGAATGTTTTGTGCACTCTTTCCATACTTCATTTTTGAAGCAGCCCACTCACCTCTCCGCGATTTGTAGTATACTGAGTACACTATGTTCTATTATAAAAAAATAACGCTTAGGCAACAATTTTCATTACGTTTTGTGCCTTGAGCGAAGCGAAAGGAATGATTATAAAAATGAAAAATAATACAGAATTTATTAAAAAAGAGCCGTTGTGGAGACGGGATTTCATTATTATTACATTAGTGAGTTTGTTTACTTCTCTAGGATTCCAGATGCTACTACCTACTTTGCCAGTATATGCAAAAAGTTTAGGTGGTGGTAATACTTCAGCCGGTCTGGTAGTTGGTGTTTTTACTTTTTCCGCTGTCCTAATTCGTCCATTTACTGGATATGCTTTAGATGTTTATGGGCGAAAAGGAATATTTCTAGTAGGGATGATAATATTTACTGCATGTGTATTGTCCTATATATGGGCGCCTTCTTTATTAGTATTGCTTGCAATTCGTTTTATTCATGGATTTGGTTGGGGGCTTACTAGCACGTCATCCGGTACAGTAGCAGCTGACATTATTCCTAAGTCTAGAATGGGAGAGGGTATGGGTTATTATGGTTTAGCTGGAACTATATCAATGGCGCTTGCCCCTGCATTAGGACTATTTATTATAGATAGTTTTAGCTTCAATATTTTGTTTTTGATCTCAGCGTTTATGATTATAATATCCATTTTTTTAGCGTATTTTATAAAATATAGTAAGGTAACTTCAACCAGGCAGAAGTTGACTTTGATTGAAAAGACGGCATTACGTCCCACTTTAGTAATATTTTTTATTACTATGACTTACGGTGCGATTGTTTCTTTTATTGCTTTGTATGCATCTCAGAGAGGGATCAGTAATATTGGTTCTTTTTTTACCGTATACGCTCTTTCCCTTGCCATATTTCGGCCTATTGCCGGTTATTTATCAGACAAACGGGGTTTTGATTTTGTAGTAATTCCAGGTATAATACTCATTGGATTTGCTATGATTCTGCTATATTTTGCGACGAGTATCCTATGGTTTTTAGTTGCCGCAATTGTGTATGGTGCTGGTTTTGGAACAGTTCAGCCGAGTTTACAAGCACTTACCGTTGTCATTTCATCCCCTGAAAGGCGTGGATCTGCAAATGCCACATTTTTTACCGGATTTGATTTGGGAATAGGGCTAAGCTCCATAATGTGGGGTGCTGTTGCAGAGGTAACAGGTTATAGCTTAATATACATATTATCAGTGATTCCGGTTATGGCCGCCTTAATTAGCTATCTGTTATTAGGTCGTAAAACTAGAACAGAATAGAAGTGGGACAGGGGGACGTTTCATCTGTCTTGTCATTTAAATATCAGCCATGAAAGGTAAAAATATTTCGCACTAATTTTCATTTAAATACAGCCTTTCTGCGGAAAAAGATGTATTATAAAATAAAAACTTTATCGCAGAGAGGTAAGATGATTATGGGAAGAGCAGAAGTCAGAGCATCAATGGCTTTGGAAAAGAACCCAATTGAAGCATGTAATGAAGTACAGAGAAAATTTTGTCCTGA
>JBASLQ010000494.1:0-5870 GCA_049656425.1 Sedimentibacter sp. | reverse complement strand
GTATAGGATTAGTTTCAATAAACAAAGCATTGTTAAGTCCGTTCATGACAAGCTGAGCATCTCTTGCAGCTTCAAGGTTACCATTGTTAAAATCATCAACCATTTTTTTTGTTTCAGCAGGCAAAATATTTGCAACTACTGAAATTACACCTTTTCCACCCAATGACATCAATGGAACAACCATGTCATCATTGCCAGAATACACCAGGAAATCTTTAGGACAAATTCTGATTATTTCAGCTACTTGACTTATATTTCCGCTTGCTTCTTTTATTCCTGCTATATTTTCAATTTTTGAAAGCTCTAAAACAGTCTTTGGTTCAATGTTCATTCCTGTTCTGCCTGGTACATTGTAAACAATTATCGGAAGTGATGTGCTTTCTGCAATCATTCTAAAATGATTTATTAAACCTCTTTGTGTTGTTTTGTTGTAATAAGGTGTCACAATCAACAGCCCGTCTGCACCTGCTTCCTCACAAAACTGAGCTTTTTTTATGGCTGCAGCTGTACAATTGCTTCCTGCTCCTGCTATTACAGGTATTCTTTTGTTTACTCTGTCAATTACAAATTTTATTACTTGATGATATTCCTCATCTGTCATAGTTGCTGCTTCTGATGTTGTTCCTGCCACAATTATTGAACCAGACAGTTCAACGTGCATATCAACTAATTTACCTAAAGTATCGTAATTAATTTCTCCTTCTGAAAATGGCGTTACCAGAGCTACTCCACAGCCTCTTACTAAATCTTTCATATCTTTTCTCCTTTAAAAATTATTTTTTATAAATAATTTTCATGCCGCTTTATGCCCTACCGCCATTTTCCAGAAAAAAGACTCTGGAAAATGGCGGTAGGGTATAAAAAAAGCGACATAAGAGCAAAAGGGCTCTCAGACGCTTACAAAAAACACCGAACCTTCTGCCCAGCACATTACAGCTCTCTCTTATAGGATTGGGAATGCATCCTATAAAAACAGTATTACATCTTTTAAATGTAATCCCAGGGAAAAACCCTTCGGCGAATCACCCTTTCAAAGCATAGCTTTTACTATTGATCATCGCAACCTCTGTAATATACCCGTGAAAATATTTAATTTTTTTAATTATATGCCCCGTAACTATATATGTCAACAATAAATATTATTTTTTATTGAATAAGTATGACACTATTACATTATTTAAGTTTTTTCAGTGCCTCTTCCAGTCTGTCCATACCTTCCTTTATATTTTCCATAGAATTAGAGTATGAAATTCTAATATTGTCCGGTGCTAAAAATGCTGCTCCTGTAACAACCGCTATTCTGCTTTCTTCAAGCAAGTAGTCGCTCATATCCATTGGGTTATTTATTGTGAAACCTTTATACTTTTTCCCATAAAAGTTCTTAATGTTTGGCATGACATAAAAAGCTCCTTTGGGCATGAAACAGCTGATGCCATCCATTGCATTCAATCTTTCAACTATGTATTTTCTTCTTTTGTCAAATTCTTTTCTCATATCTTCCACAAATTCTTCAGAATTGCTAAGTGCTTCTATGGATGCATATTGAGCAGGCGAATTAGGACTTGTAGTTGTATGTCCTTGATAATCGCTCATTGCCTTTATAACTTCTGTTGGTCCCACAGCAAATCCTATTCTCCATCCAGTCATTGCATAAGATTTAGATACGCCGTTTATTGTTATTGTTTTTCCTTTAATTTCTTGAGAAATTGAAGCTGTACAACAATTTTCATCTCCTTCATAAACTAACTTTTCATAAATTTCATCGGATATTATATAAAAATTATTTTTTACAGCTAGTTTTCCCAGTTTTTCCAAGTCTTCTCTTTTGTAAACTGCTCCTGTAGGATTGTTTGGTGAATTTATCAATACCGCTTTTGTTTTTTCAGTTATATTTGCTGCGATTTTATCCACATTCAAATCAAATCCGCTTTCTTCATCCATATCTACCAAAACAGGAATTCCGCCGGTAAGTTTTATCATTTCAATATAGCTTATCCAGCAAGGTGTAGGGACAATAACTTCTTCGCCCGGATCAACGATTGCCATTAAAACATTAGTTAAAGATTGTTTTGCTCCGGAAGATACTATGACGTCTTTTATTGTGTAATCTAAATTGTAATCTTTTTTAAACTTTTTGCATATTTCTTCTCTTAAATCCATTGAGCCTGATGCAGGAGTATACTTCGTGTGCCCTAAACTTAAAGCTTCTTCACACTTTTTTATAATATTTTTCGGAGTATTGAAATCAGGTTCTCCGATATTAAATCCAATTACATCAATACCTTGTTTTTTCAAATATGCTATTTTTTCCGATTGAGCCAAAGTTACTGATGGTATCATTTCTTTTATTCTTTTACTAATCATTACGCACCTCAGAGTTATTAATATTTAAAAATTTTATATAATTATAACATTCTCCGGTGTAAAATCAATTAAAAAATAGCAATTGTATTAATTTTATGTTACAAAGCAAATTTTTAATGATTTTTTAAGGAAGATGTATTATAATTACAATTATATCATTAAAAAAGCTGTTATAATAAAGAAATAAAACTTAAACCGAGAAATTTACTGATGAAATTGATATACAGCAAGTATAGGAGATGAGTAAAATGTTGTGTTCAGTATGCAAAAAAAATGTGGCAGTAATATATGTTAACAAAATTATAGAAGGTAAAATGCAAACAATGGGCCTGTGCATTCCTTGTGCTAAAAAACAAGGTCTTGCTCCAATGGATCAAATAATGAATCAAAGCGGTATGAAGCCAGAGGATTTTGAAAATATTAACAATCAGCTTACAGAAATTATGGGTGATATGGATTTAGAAAAATTAACTCAAAATATCAGTGGGGAAGATGGTGAAGGCATGAACTCTATTATGAATTTTATGAATTCTGCTTTTACAGGAAATGCAAACTCTAACGGCAGCAATGATTTCTTACCGGCAGGGGAAGAAGATCATGAATTGGAGATTCCAAATATGAGTAATGGTTCTTCCACTAAAATAAAGGAAAAAGTTAAACGCAGAAAATTGAAATATCTTGATACTTATGGCACTAATTTAACTGAGCAGGCAAGATATGGTGAATTAGACAGAATAATAGGCAGAGACAGAGAAATTGACAGAGTAATTCAAATTTTAAACAGACGTTCTAAAAACAATCCTATTTTAATAGGTGAGCCGGGAGTTGGTAAAACAGCAATAGCTGAAGGCCTTGCAGTGCGTATTGCAGAACAGCAAGTTCCTGTAAAGTTGTTCAACACGGAAATTTACCTTTTGGATTTAACCGCCGTTGTAGCCGGAACTCAGTTCAGAGGTCAATTTGAATCTCGTATGAAAGCTATTATTGATGAAGCCAAAAAAGCCGGAAATATAATTATTGTAATTGATGAAGTTCACAATATTGTAGGCGCAGGAGAAGCTGAAGGTGGTGCCATGAATGCTGCAAACATACTTAAGCCGGCTCTTGCAAGAGGCGAAGTTCAAATAATAGGTGCTACTACTTTAGATGAATACAGGAAGCATATAGAAAAAGACACTGCTTTGGAAAGAAGATTCCAGCCTGTCATGGTAGATGAGCCATCTATAGAAGATTCTATAGAAATAGTCAAAGGAATAAAAGATTATTACGAAGATTATCATAACGTAAAAATTTCCGATGAAGTTATAGAACAGGCAGTTTTAATGTCTGAAAGATATATTACAGACAGATTCCTTCCTGACAAAGCAATTGATGTTATTGATGAAGCAGGATCAAGAGCTAACTTAAAAAACAAAGGTTTAGTAGAACTTGAAGCACTTAAATCTGATTTATCGAAAATTAGAGAAGAAAAAGAAGAAGCAGCTGAAAATGATGATTATGAAAAAGCAGCAGAATTAAAAGTAAACGAAATTAGAATTGAATCAAAAATAAAAGAATTGTCAAGAGAATGCGAAAATGTTCACCTTACTACAGAAGATATTGCTTATGTAATTGAAGCATGGACAAAAATTCCTGTTCAAAGAATTAATGAAGTAGAAGCAGAAAAATTAATTCATTTGGAAGACAGACTTCACAAAAGAGTAATAGGACAGCAGCCGGCAGTAACAAGTCTGGCTAGAGCTATAAGAAGAAATCGCTCCGGATTTAAGAAAAAGAAAAAACCATCTTCTTTCATATTCGTAGGTCCAACCGGCGTAGGAAAAACCGAGCTTGCAAGAACACTGGCATATGAACTCTTTGAAAATGAAGATGCAATGATAAGACTTGACATGTCTGAATATATGGAAAAGCATACAGTTTCTAAATTAATTGGAGCACCTCCCGGATATGTAGGATACGATCAGGCTGGTTTCCTGACTGAAAAAATAAGAAGAAAGCCTTATTCAGTAATTTTACTTGATGAAATAGAAAAAGCACATGAAGATATATTTAATATTTTACTTCAAATATTAGATGATGGAAGACTTACTGACAATCAAGGCAGAACAGTAAACTTTGAAAACACTGTTATTATTATGACTTCAAATGCAGGAACAACAATAAAAGCAAACAAAATAGGATTTGACAATAAAGAATATGAAGCAATGGAAGCAAAGGTTAAAGATGCTTTAAAGCAAGCTTTCAGACCTGAATTTTTAAATCGTATTGATGACATTATTGTATTCAATGAATTATCTAAAGAAGAACTTAGCCAAATTATTGAATTAATGCTTAAAGAAGTTATTTCTGAAGGCAAAGAAAAGAAAATATCTTTAACAATAACAGATAAAATGAAAAACTTCATTTTGGAAAAAGGCTATAATACGAAATATGGCGCAAGACCATTAAGACGTGCTATTCAAAAATATATTGAGGATGAAATATCCGAAGCATATTTAAGAGGAAATTTGAAAGAAAACAGCTCAGCTACTGTTACTATCAATGATGAAGGCAAGACAGAATTAGTAATTGTAAAATAAATAAAGTGAATAAAATAAATGGCAGAATTTAAAATTCTGCCATTTATTTATCATTTATAATTATTTGTTTAAAAATCCTATTCCTAAAGCACCTGGTCCTGCATGAGTTCCTATAACAGGTCCTATTTCTTGCTCAATAATATTTTTTATATTATATTTTTCTTCTATAGTTTCTCTTAATATTTTCAATTGATCTTCGTTTCGTGCATGGAACAAAAGAACAGTTTTATCTGACAAGTCATAATTGTTTTTTTCTATCCATTCATCAAACCATTTAATTGCTTTGTTTTTTCCTCTGATTTTTTCTATAACATTTAATTTTCCATCTTTTATTTCAATAACCGGCTTAATATTTAAAATTGATCCAACCACAGCTTGGCCCTTTGACAATCGTCCTCCCTTTTCCAGGTATTTCAATGTGTCAAGACCTGCAACGGCAACTATGTTTTGTTTATCTTCTTCCAATTCTTCAACTATTTTTTCAATTGTCTTATTTTGATTCACTAATTCAATTGCTTCCAATATTAATGAAAATGTTCCTAGACAAACACTTCTTGAATCAATAATATGAATATTGTCGCTTCCAATCATATTTTTGGCAATGCTGGCAGAATCATATGTTCCGCTAAATTCCGAAGCTAAAAATATACCAAGAATTTGATCTCCATCTAATAGTATTTCACTGAAAGTTTCCACAAAATCTCCCGGTGCAACTTGTGATGTTGTCGGAAGTTTTTCTGATTTTTCAAGTTTTTCGAAAAAATCCGCAGAGCTTAATTCAATTTTGTCTAAAAAAGACTTATCTTCAAAATTAACTGTCAATGGCACCATCTTTAAATTATATTTTTCAATTATTTCCTTTGTCACATCAGATGTGCTGTCTATTACTATTCGTATGCTCATAATAACCCCTTTTTTTTTTAATAT
>JBASLQ010000493.1:0-4321 GCA_049656425.1 Sedimentibacter sp. | reverse complement strand
GGTGTAGATAAATGTGCGAATTGCATGTAAAAGGGAAAAATGCCAAACAAGCATCTTATCAATTGATGAATATTTCAACTCAAATAAAAAATGATGCGTTAAAAAAAATAGCTGAAAATTTAGTTTTGTATTCATCAGATATAATTGAGAAAAATAAAATTGATATTCAAAATTCAATTGATAAGGGTATCGGCCAGCAAATGATAGACAGGCTTATGCTAAATGAAGACAGAATAAAAGCAATAGCTGAAGGGGTACGACAAATTGCAGATCTTGAAGATCCTGTGGGAGAAGTTTTGTCTATGAAGAAAAGACCTAATGGGCTTCTTATCGGACAAAAAAGAGTTCCACTGGGGGTAATTGGAATAATTTATGAGTCAAGACCTAATGTTACTGTTGATGCTGCATCACTTTGTTTAAAATCATCAAATGCGGTAATGCTCAGAGGTTCAGGCGATGCAATCAATTCTAACAAGGAATTGGTTAAAATAATGAAAATGTCATTAGCTGAAGCCGGAATAAATGAAGGGGCAATAGAACTCGTTGAAGATACATCAAGAGAAACAGCTGCTGATTTTATGAAACTTAACGAATATCTTGATGTTTTGATTCCAAGAGGAGGAGCCGGACTTATTAAAACGGCACTGGCAAATTCAACCGTACCTGTAATTCAGACAGGAACAGGCAACTGCCATGTTTATGTAGATGAATTTGCAGATCTGGATATGGCTTATAGCATTTTAATTAATGCAAAAACATCCAGAACATCAGTATGCAACGCTTGCGAGAGCTTGCTTGTTCATAAAAATATTAAAGATAAATTTTTAGCAGAAGCAGTTAAAAAACTCAGAGAAAAAAATGTTGAAGTAAGAGGCTGTGAAGAAACAGTAAAAATATGTGGTGATGTTATTCCTGCAACGGAAGATGATTATGGAAGAGAATTCCTTGATTTGATTATTTCGGTAAAAGTTGTGGACAGCATTGATGAAGCCATTAAACATATTAATAAATACGGCACAGGACATTCAGAAGCAATAGTGACGGAAAATTATACAAATTCACAAAGATTTTTAAATGAAGTGGATGCTGCCGCTGTTTATGTAAATGCATCAACAAGATTTACTGACGGTTATGAATTTGGTTTTGGTGCAGAAATTGGAATAAGCACTCAGAAAATGCATGCCAGAGGACCTATGGGTTTGAAAGAACTTACAACATCAAAATATATTATTTATGGAAATGGGCAAATAAGATAATGAATGGGCTGTTCATTGAACAGCCCATTGTTGTCTATTTATTTAATTTCAACCATTCCATTGATGTATTTGCATATACTGCTGATCCAATATAGAAAACATCCTCACTGAAATTAACTTTTGGATGATGCTGAGGATATGGGTAGCCTTGTTCAGGTGATCCGCCGCCAAAAGCCATCATAAATGAAGGTACCTTTTCGCTTACATATCCAAAGTCTTCAGAACCTGTCATTTTATTTCCAGGAAATGCAACATCAAATGCTGCAACATTTTCTTCGCCTAATAATTCCTTGTTCATTTTCACAATTTGATCATGTAGGCTAGGGTCATTGTAAACGGAAGGACATTCCATTCTGTAATCAACAATTGCAGTTGCTCTGAATGATGAAGCTATGCCTTCAGCTACTTCAACTATACGAGTTTTCATAAATTCTCTTTCAGCACTGTTAAATGCTCTTATAGTTCCTTCTATAAATGCTGTGTCAGGAAGTATGTTAGCTGCATTTCCTCCATGCATTTGACCGATTGTAATGACTGTAGTGCTTGCAGGAGGAACTTCTCTTGCAATTATTTCCTGCAAAGCTATATGTATATGAGCAGCAACATTTAATGGATCAACGCAGTCCTGAGGCATTGCTCCGTGGCCACCCTTTCCTTTAATATCAATATGGAACATATCTGCTGATGATGTAACAAATCCGCCTTCTGGAATTAAAAGAGTTCCTGCAGGCACCGGAATTCCGGAAAATATATGAATCATAGCAGCTGCATCCACTTTAGGGTTTTCAAGAATTCCTGCTTTAACCATTGTTTTAGCTCCTGCCAATTGCTCTTCAGCAGGTTGGAACATTAATTTAACAGTGCCTTCTATTTCATCTTCATGATTTTTTAAAATTTGAGCAGCACCTAAAAGCATTGACGCATGCGCGTCATGTCCGCATGCATGCATATTTTTTGTTTTTGATTTGTATTCTAAATCATTTTCTTCAAGAATTGGAAGAGCATCCATATCAGCTCTTATAAGAAATGTTTTGCCCGGCTTTTTTCCGCCTGCCAATACTACAACTGCGGATGTATCTATTAATTGAGGTTCATAACCCATGCTTTTAAGTCTTTCAATAACATAAGCCGATGTTATTGGCAAATCTAATCCCAACTCAGCATTTTGATGTAAGTAACGCCTGTCCTTAACGATTGTGTCTTGAAGTGCTTTTGCTTCTTCTAAAATAGTATCCATAATTATCATTCCTTTCGCTTTTATGTTTAATATCCAGTATATAACAATATTTTTAAGAAGTCAAAAATAATATTTATTTTGGTAAATAAATATTATTTCATTTAATTTTAAAACTTGTTCAATTTACGGAAAATAATGACGAAAGTTTATTTTGTATATTCTATTGACAGCGTTATTATATTGTGCTAGTATTTGATACGTAGGGGAGCTTAATGAGTTAGGCTGAGAGAAAACCACTTTAATGTTTTGACCCTAAGGCAGTTATACTGCTTTACACCTGATCCAGATAATGCTGGCGTAGGAAAATGTATATTGCGTCGATATATAACCTTTCCTATTATCAGGAGAGGTTTTTTTGTATATATAAGGAGGATATAAAATGAAAGCAAGTGTAGCTATTCAAGTTTTACCACATGTTGGTTCTGATGAAGAAGTTATCCGCATTGTTGATGAGGTTATCGCCTATATTAAGGGCACAGGTTTAAATTATTATGTAGGACCTTGTGAAACAGCAATCGAAGGTGATTATGACGAATTAATGGAGATTGTTAAAAATTGTCAATACATAGCAGTAAAAGCAGGTGCTCCTTCAGTATCTGCATATGTAAAGATAAGTTATGCTCCGGATGGTGGTGTTCTGACTATTGATAAAAAAGTTACCAAACATCATCAATAAAATTTCACCGGCATTCGCAATAACTTTTATTTTGGTTTTGTGGCAGATTTTATCTGCCACAGGCGCTGTGCCTAAGTTCATGCTCCCATCTCCGATGGATGTGGTTATGGCATTTATAAACGATTTCCCACTGCTTATGGAGCATGCTAAAACAACTTTGGCAGAAGCGTTTTTTGGGCTTTTTATTGGAACTGCATTTGGATTTGTCATAGCAGTTATAATGGACAGGTTCCCAATTGCATACAAGTCTATTTATCCAATATTAGTATTAACTCAGACAGTGCCTACAGTTGCTATTGCACCTTTGCTTGTTTTATGGCTGGGATATGGAATATTGCCTAAAATAACTCTTATTGTAATTACTACTTTTTTTCCAATAGCTATCGGATTGTTGGATGGGTTTCATTCTGCAGATCCTGATGCTTTGAATTTATTAAAAGCGATGGGTGCAAACGGAGCTCAGTGTTTCGTGCATATTAAACTTCCAAGTTCTTTGAGCCATTTTTTTGCAGGCTTAAGAATTTCTGTTTCTTATTCAGTAGTTGGTGCTGTGGTTTCAGAGTGGCTGGGAGGCTTTACCGGACTTGGCGTATATATGACAAGGGTAAGAAAATCTTATTCCTTTGATAAAATGTTTGCAGTAATATTTTTTATTTCTCTCATAAGCCTTTTGCTTATGTTTGGTGTTACATTGCTGAAAGATGCCGTAATGCCATGGGACAGGAAGAAAAAGAATAATAATATATAAAAAATTATAATTGAAAGGTTAAGGATATAAACATGAAAAGAAAATTATATGTTCTAACTGCTGTTTTAATGCTATGTGTTTTGGCATTATCAGCATGCAGCACAAATCAAATACAAGATGAAAATAAAACAGATGATACAGCTGCAACAAACGAAAAAGTGAGCATTGTACTGGACTGGACTCCTAATACTAACCATACAGGCTTATATGTTGCTCAAGCAAAAGGATATTTTGCCGAACAAGGTCTTGAAGTGGAAATTGTACAGCCTCCAGAAGGCGGAGCAGAAATATTAGTAGGCGGCGGCGGAGCAGAATTTGGTATCAGTTTCCAGGATTCCTTAGCACCTAATTTTGCATCTGACAACCAGTTGCCTGTAACAGTAGTTGCAACTTTAATTCAACAC
>JBASLQ010000492.1:0-1762 GCA_049656425.1 Sedimentibacter sp. | reverse complement strand
CCGCAAAACGAGCTTACACCAGGAACAACCTGAAACTTAATATTCAATTCTTTTAACAAATCAATTTGTTCTCTGATTGCTCCATATATGCTTGAATCTCCTGTATGGAGCCTCACAGTCATTTTATTTTCTGCTTCAGCTTTTTTTATTGTATCTATAACTTTTTCCAAAGTCATATGTACACTGTTATGTATTTCGCATCCATTTTTTGTGTAATTTAAAAGTTCCGGGTTAACCAAGGACCCTGCATATATTACAACGTCTGCTCTAGATAAAAGTTTGTGACCCTTCATTGTTATTAAATCCACTGCTCCGGGACCTGCCCCTACAAAATATACCATTTCTGTCTCCTTAATTCAGTAATCCTTTATCATTTGAATAAATTATTAATTTGGTTTTTATTTTACTATCCACTCTTTTATTTATATAAAATTCAGCTCTTTCACTGATTTTTTTAACAACTTGCTTTTCTATTTTTACTCTTTCCAATATTTCTAAAACTTGTTCAGTAGTAACGCATGATAAGATTTCTGCAATTACTTCTTTATCTGCTCCGCATAATGCTGCGTAACAGCTGAAAATTTCCATTCTGAAATCTCCATTCTGAGAATGAGTATTCATCATGCCGCCTGCCACTTTCACCATTTTGCCTATATGACCGACAATTAAAACTTCTTTAAAATCAAGCTCCACTGCATAATCTAAAACCTCTCCTAAATAGTTGCTGAATTTTAAACTATTTTCTCCTTTTATTCCAAGAGTTTGATCAATAAATCTTTCTGCATAATTGCCGGGAAATGCAAGGAGCCTTTCATATCCTTTTTCCTTAATAACATTCATTTCAACTTTAAGACTGTCAACTAGTGCTTTTTCACTCATAGGTTCAACAATTCCTGTTGTTCCGATAATGGATATGCCTCCTGTTATGCCTAAATGAGGATTAAAAGTTTTTTTCGCTGCTTCTTCCCCTTCCGGCACATAAATAAGCACACTCATCCCACCATTATATTTATATTCCTGTGAAATTCTAAGCAGATTTTCTGTAATCATTTTTTTTGGAACAGAATTTATAGCTGCCCCGCCTACAGGGCAATCCAAACCTTTTTGTGTAACCCTGCCTATCCCAATTCCACCATCTATATTTATTTTACCTGTATCATCAAGCTTGACTTTAGCATATACCAAAATCCCATCCGTTACATCTGGGTCATCTCCGCTGTCTTTTTTTACGCAGCAGCTCACACCTTGCAAATCAAAGCAAGGAGCCATTATATTAATTGATAATGTTTCACCTCTTGGCAATTTTACAGAAACACTTTCCACAGTATTGCCTGTAAAAAGCATTATTGCAGCTGCAGTTGCAGCAGCTGTTGCACATGTTCCTGTAGTAAATCCGCACCTTAATTTCTTGCCGTTTTTAACCATATATTCTTTCATCAAACTCACTTCACTTTCACTCGTACAAATGGGGTTAGGGCATATCGCAGTCTCATTCACCAATTTATTTGCTCCCTTCGGTCGCATAAATCGGGAATTCGTTGCGTTTGACCTACCAACCATTTTTCAGAAAAAAAACTCTGAAAAATGGGGTTAGGGCATAAAAAAAACCTTCCGAATTTCTTGGAAGATAAAAAGTCGTATATTTCTATATACTATAATATTTAGATAATCCTCCCGAAAATCTTTAAACGAGAACTTGGCAGGTCTCCTGACTATCGGTTCATCTAAATGCTCACCTTCCCATGTTCACACAGTGGCTAAG
>JBASLQ010000491.1:0-3051 GCA_049656425.1 Sedimentibacter sp. | reverse complement strand
TGATGCTTTTCCAAACACTTCATTATAATATCTTCTAAGACAGAAGATATTTGTATATTTTTAACTTTCTTTGAGGGAGGTATGGGTTTTTCTTGTATTTGCTTCATAGCAACAGAAATATGATTGTCTGCATCAAAAGGTACAACACCCGTTATCATTTCATACATAACAATACCCAGTGAATAAATGTCTGATTTGTCATCGACATATCCGCCTCTTGCTTGTTCTGGCGAAAAATAATGGACTGAACCAATAACATTAGATGTATTGTTAATTGTAGAACTGGTAGCTGCTCTTGCAATTCCAAAATCAGTTACTTTAGCAATTCCATCTTCAGTGAGAAGTATATTGTGAGGTTTTATGTCTCTGTGAACTATATTCTTAGTGTGAGCATGCTTTAAAGCTTCAGCTACCTGCCTTGTAATTCTTAAAGCTTCATGTTCACTTAATCTTCCTTTTCTGTTTATGTATTTCTTTAATGTTTCACCTTTTACATATTCCATTACAATGAAATAAACATCCCCGTCAATTCCTGTATCATATATATTAACAATATTAGGATGAGCAAGACTTGCTGCTGAAAGTGATTCCTGTTTGAATTTCTCTACAAATTCAGGATCTGAAATAAGATCATCTCTAAGTACTTTTATAGCAACAAAGCGATTTAAAACATTGCACTTTGCCTTATATACATTAGACATGCCTCCGCCGCCTATTTTTTCAATAATTTCATATCTGTTGCCTAATATTTTACCTATCATAAATTCCACCTCTAGTGATATTATCAACAATAATTATCGTAATATTATCAGTCCCTCCATTATCATTAGCAAGTTTAATTAATTTCTGCACACTATCTGAAGACCCATATTCCATTATAGTGTCTAAAATTTTCTCATCTGACAAATGTGTTGTCAGCCCGTCAGTGCATAATAAAATAACATCATTTTCAAAAAGCTCTATTTCAAAAATGTCTGCATGTACATATTCTTCGCTACCAACAGCTCTTGTAATAACATTTCTTTTAGGATGATGCTTTGCTTCGCCTTTTGTAATTTTGCCATCCTTTAACAGTTCATTGACATATGTATGGTCATCAGTAATTTGAACAATTTCATTATTTTTCAAAATATAAGCTCTGCTGTCTCCAACGTTTCCTATGTACGCAATTTTTAAATCAAGGTCAATAACGGCCATGGTTATCGTTGTTCCCATTCCAAAGCACTCTTCTTTTTTTAACGCTTCTTCTCTTATTTTGTCATTTGCCAATTGAACGCTTTTTATGATAAATGACGGTGCTTGGAAATTTTCCTGCTCACAGTTTTCTTTAAAGCATTCTCTGATACTGTCAATTGCAATAGAACTTGCAACTTCTCCTGCTTTATGTCCCCCCATACCGTCAGCAACCGCATATAGGCTATATTTTTCTGTTTCCTCTACGATTAAATTATCTTCGTTATTTTCCCTCAATAACCCTTTGTTTGTTTCATAGTACACCTTCATAAGGCACCTCATATTTTCAAAAAATTATTTCTAAGCTGACCACATGCTGCATTGATGTCACTGCCTAACTCTCTTCTCACAGTTGCATTAACTCCATTGTCTGTCAATAATTTTTTAAATTTTTCAATATCTAAATTCGCAGAAGGCTTAATATCAGCTTCCTTTACATAATTGCAAGGTATTAAATTCACATTTGCCAATTTATGTTTTAGAAGTTTACAAAGAAGTTCTGCATCTTCCAAGCTGTCATTAAATCCTTTTATCATAATATATTCAAAAGTAAGTCTTCTTCCTGTGCTGCTTATGTAGTAATCACATGCTTCCAACAGCTCCGGAAGCTTATATTTTGCTGCAACAGGAAGAATTTTCTCTCTTTTTTCCTGTGACAGAGCATGAAGAGAAATAGCTAATGTTATTGGTATATTTTCATCTGCAAGTTTATAAATGTTTGGTACAATTCCGCATGTAGAAACTGTAATTTTTCTCATGGAAATATTTTGACCTCTTTCATCATTTATAAGTTTTAAGAATTTAACTACATTGTCATAATTGTCAAGTGGTTCACCTGAGCCCATTATTACAACATTAGATATTTTTTCCCCTGTATCTTTTTGAATTAAATATATTTGTTTCAGCATTTCAGCTGGTGTTAAACTTCTTAAAAATCCATTTTTAGTTGAAGCACAAAAATGACAACCCATTTTGCACCCCACCTGTGATGAAATACATGCAGTATTGCCATATTTATATTTTAAAAATACACTTTCTACAACATTTTTATCTTCAAACATAATTACATATTTTTTTGTTTCATCAAGTTCAGACTCAAGCTTTAATTCAATTGAAGCTTTTGTAAATTCGTAATTTTTTGACAGCTCTTCCTTTGCTTTTTTAGACACATTGCCAAAACCGTCAAAATCATCAACAGTCTTATTATGTATCCAGTCAAAAATTTGTTTTGTTCTAAATTTTGGTTCACCCATATCCACCAGAGCTTTTTCAAGTTCTTCAAAGCTTAAATTGTCTATTTTTTTCATGATTTTACCTTCTTATTTAATTAGAATAAAAAATAGTCATATTACTGCATATGTTGCAATTATATCATAACTTTTGTATTTTCGCAATAAAAAAGCCATCCATACCATTTATATGCGGATATATTTCTATGTATCCCTTTTTTGATGTTGGTGAAATATCATAAAAATTGTCTGAGATATCTGATAATGCAAAATTCTTATTGTTCTTAATAAACTTCATTACAATATCAATATTTTCTTCCTTATTTGTAGTGCAAGTGGAATATACAAGTTCACCATTATTTTTTAAGTATTTAGAAGCATTTTCCAGTATTTTGTATTGTATGTCAACTATTCCTCTGTCTTCATCCGTTTTGTTATATTTAATTTCAGGCTTTCGTCTTATAATTCCAAGCCCTGTGCACGGAACATCAACTATGCAGTAATCTGCTTTTCCAATTAATGATTCATCTAATTTAGTAGCATCATAAAGTTCAACCGTTAAGTTTTTTATTTCCAGCCTTTTCTTTTC
>JBASLQ010000490.1:0-5712 GCA_049656425.1 Sedimentibacter sp. | reverse complement strand
GTTAATGACTTTATATTAACTAAAATGGAAATTATTATATCAAAGTGAGGATGCTTATGTTACAAATTGCAATTTGCGACGACGAAAAAATAATCTGTCAGCAATTTGAAGATATGTTGGCAGATATAAGCGAAAATATCAATGAAAATTTTGAAGTTGAAGTATTTTATTCAGGTGAAGAATTATGCAGATATCTTAATAAGGGCAATCGCTTTGAGTTGATATTTTTAGATATTGAATTGTATGAAATAAATGGTGTCGAAGTAGGGAAAAAAATTCGTGAAGAAATGAACGATGAATATACTCAGATTGTGTATGTTTCAGGCAAGGAAAGTTATGCAATGAATTTATTTGATATTAGACCTTTAAATTTTCTTGTAAAGCCTGTCAGCAAGGATAAAATTGAATCAGTCATTATAAAAGCGATCAAACTTCAGGAAAAAATCAATAATTATTATGAGTACAAGAACGGCAATGTTAATTTCAGCGTTCCAATAACAGACATATTGTACTTTGAAAGTGATGGAAGAAAAGTAAACATTATTTTAATTGATGAAGTGAAAAGTTTTTACGGTAAATTATCAGTAGTTGAAGAACAATTAAATTCAGTGGAATTTATAATGATACATAAGTCGTATTTAATTAATTTTAATCATGTTATAGAATATACATATGATTATGTGAAAATGTCAAATAAAGAAGTATTAACAATAAGCCAAAACAACAGAAAAGCAGTAAGGGAACATCTGCTTTTAAGAAAGCAGAGGCTCTGTCATGACAAATAGCGTTACGATTGTATATTTAATTACCAATGCATTTTCTACATACACTATGTTTAGATTTATGGGAGTTTTTTTCGTCAGGGAAGAAACTGATAAAAGAATTGAGTTTGCATCATATATGCTGTATTACTTTGTAATAAGTCTTTTTTACCTGGCATATAATCAGCCTGTATTAAATATTTTATCTAATTTAATTATGTTTTTTTTGCTCACATATAATTATAAGTCAACCATAAAAACAAGATTGATTGCAACTGTATCAGTTTATACAATTCTTATGACCATAGAAACTGTTGTTATATTGTTATTGCAGTATCTTAATATAAGCATGTTTTCTCAAAATTCGGATGTTGAGATTATTGCAGCTTTAATAATTATGAGAATAATTTCTTATATAATAGTGTTGTTTTTATCAAATTTTAAAATGGTAAAAAACAACATGAATGTTTCTTTTCTTCATTGGCTTTCCATATTTGTAATACCTTTCGGAACTTTATTATCAGCACTTATGTTGATTGCAAAAGTTCATGCTGATAATTTGACAGGGATAATAATAAGTATTGTAATTTTATTTGTTATTAATGTTTTTGTTTTCTACCTTTACGATGAATTAATGAAATCATATGATGAAAAAGTAGAAAGAGTATTGCTTTTAGAACAAAACAATGCTTATTTAAAACAGCTGGACATTATTAATCAATCCCAGGAAAATTTAAAAATTTTAAGACATGATATAAAAAATCATGTATTGTCACTTCAATCACTTCTTGATAATAATGATTATGAGGAGGCTGATAATTATTTAAAAACTGTGGTTAGCCATATAAATTATACAGATGAATATGCCAGGTCAGGAAATTCTGAAATTGACAGTATTTTAAATTATAAAATTAATAAAGCAAAAATTTATGGAATAAAGTGTGATATAAGTTTGAAAGTTCCTGAGAAATTGAATATACGTCCATTTGATTTAAGTGTTATTTTAGGTAATTTAATGGATAACGCCATAGAAGCAGCTTCAAAATCAAAAAATGAAAAACAAATAAATGTTTCTGTAGATCTTGACAGAAATGTACTTTATATAAACATTTCTAATTCGTTTGATGGAATATTAAATTACAAAAATGGAAAGTTATCAACAACACACACGGATAATGAAAATCACGGATTAGGGTTAAGCAGCATCAGAAAATCAGTGGATATGTATAATGGGACAATGGAAATTCACCATAACAAAAAAAAGTTTTATGTTGATGTGCTTATTTACAATTATTCTTTGGCATAGGAATACAGCGGTAAGTTATTACATAAATGTATATTAATTATTACAACTTCACGCACAAGGCATAATTTTATGATATTATTATAAATGATATTATTATAAATGATATTATTTATATGATTGGAGGAATACCTTGTGAATTCAAATGAATATTTTAAAAAAGTATATACAATCGCTTTCAGATTGACAGGGGAAGAACTTCAAGCAAGCGACATAGCTGTTCTTGCAATTGAGCGTACTGCAACAATAAATTCTTCTGAGAATGTTTCTTCAAATATGCTTTTGCACACAGCTAAAGAAGTGTGCAGAATATTCCTGCTTGAATTTGAAGCACAAAATGAACAAAACAAAACATCAAGTGAACCGCTGCAGAATGCATTGCTTTCTCTTGAACCATTAAACAGAACAACAATTGTATGGAGAGATATATTAGGTTACAAAATAGATGATTTATCACAAACAGTAAAGTATACAAAACAAGAATTGTACAGTGAACTTAACAATGGTCGAAAAAAGTTAAAATTGCAGCTGATGGATGCTGTATAAATGTATTCAACAATAAATAAAAGTGAGGATTGTATGAAAACTTTATTTGTATTTATACCAATTTTAGCAGGCGTATTTTTAACGGTGCTTGTTGTATATACCTTGATTTTAGCTATTAAAGCTTTGAAAATTTACATAAGCAATAATAGTTTGAACTAATGTAAAATATGCGATGTGTAATATAAACTTTATTGGCTGTCTGTATATTATACAGGCAGCCTGAGTTCTGTAATATGAATGTTAATGACAAAATAAAAAATGGCTTGGTTCTTTTTTTACTTAATGGGATTTAATTGACATAACATTTTATCGGCGATATAATAAGTGAGAATTTACATCACGGCGAGCCTGTTTATTATAAAGATAAATTAAGAAATCTCACAAATGCTTTTGAAAATCTAGATTTTGAAACAGCTTTATTTGGGCATATGGAGCCATTAACAAAAAAAGATTTAATAAGTTTTCTGGAAGATCCGGAAGTAACAGTAATTTAATTTGATAATATACATTGGGATAAGATTAATATATTATAACACTAAAAGAAAGGACAAATATGGCTTTTATAGGTAAAATTGAAGGAAAAGAAGGAAAATCAGCAACGATTTTAGTGAAAAAAACAGCTCCTTGCGGTGATAATTGCAAAAGTTGTTCTGCAGGATGCAAATTATACAATACTCATATTCAAACTGATGTTGATGATGATATTAATGAAGGAGATTATGTGGAAATAAGCTCTGAAAGTGATGTGGTGCTAAGCAACAGCATAATGCATGCATTACCTGTAATACTGATTATAATATCAGTAATTGCAGTACAATTGCTTCCGTTTGTTCAAAATAGGGAAATAGCTTCTGCATTAGCAGTGCTTTTATCATTAATAGTTTCTCAATTTATTTTAAAGTTTTATGATAAAAAGAAAATGAAAAGCAACACACGCTTATTTAAGATAGGGAAAAAAGTTATTTAAAGTATAAGCATGCAAATTTAGAATAATTATAATTATACACAAAAATGTAAAATATTTGACAATACCTTCAAAAAGTGCTACTATACTCTTATGCTTATAAATAGATATAAATTATGGAGGGAAAAGAATGAAAAAAATAATAACTATTTTATTAATTATGACAATGAGTTTTGCATTATTTACAGGTTGCAGCTCTGACAGTAAAGCAGAACAGCCTGCAGGAAACAGTACAGAACAAGAGCAAGCTGGAAACGAAGATGAAGACAACACATTGGTAATGTATACTAATGCAGAATTTCCACCTTTCGAATATTTTGAAGGTGAAAATATAGTAGGTGTTGATGTTGATATAGCTAATGAGATTGCAAAAGATTTAGGCAAAGAATTAGTAGTTGAACATATAGATTTCTCAAGTATTATACCGGCAGTTTTAAACGATAAAGCAGATTTTGGTGCTGCAGGAATGACAATTACTGCTGAAAGACAAGAGCAAGTAGATTTTTCTATTAGTTATGTAGAATCAATTCAACATATAATTTATAAAAAAGATGCTGAAATTAAAACTATGGAAGATTTAAAAGGTAAGAAAATAGGTGTTCAATTAGGGACTACAGGCGACCTTGCAATATCAGATGCAGTTAATTTAGATGATGGCGGTTTATACAATACAGGAGCAGAAGTTAAAACATATAAAAATGCTTTAGAAGCTTCTCAGGATTTACTTGCAGGCAGACTTGATGCAGTTGTTATCGACAAACTTCCAGCTGAAGAAATCGTAAGCAATAATGAAAGCCTTGGAACAGTTGTATTTGGAGATATAAGCGAAGCTTACGGTATTTGTGTTAAAAAAGGAAATGAAGAATTACTGAATTCAATAAATACAACACTTCAAAGATTGCTTGACGAAGGCAAGATTGAAGAATTCATAGCAAATCATTCAAAGTAATGTTATAGTTTCAAAAGGCGATAACTGCTTATGGCATTATCGCCTTTTTTCAATAAAAGGAGGTAAAAAATGGAAGACTTTATAAATAGCTTTAATAAAACATTTATAATTGAATGAAGATATAAATTATTTGTTTCAGGTATTAAAAATACAATTTTTATTGCTTTTTTTGCTACTTTAATAGGAATAGTAATAGGACTTTTTATTGCAATAGTAAAAACCAATGCTAAGAATAACAAAAAGTTTTTTATACTGGATAAATTATGCAGCTTTTATGTAACTATAATAAGAGGAACACCTGTTGTTGTACAATTGTTAATCATGTATTATACAATTTTTGTAAATATTGATAACAGTATTTTAGTTGCTATATTGACTTTTGGTTTTAATTCTGGAGCTTATGTTTCAGAAATAGCACGTGCAGGAATTGAGTCCGTAGACAAAGGTCAAATTGAAGCAGGAATGTCTTTAGGTCTGGACAATAAAAAGACAATGATATTTATTATATTTCCACAAGCTTTAAAAAATATATTGCCTGCTTTAGGCAATGAATTTATTGCATTATTAAAAGAAACAGCTGTTGCCGGTTATGTTCCTATTATTGACTTAACCAAAGCTGGGGATATAGTAAGAAGTAGAACATGGGAGCCTTTTTTCCCGTTGTATTCTGTAGCGTTATTTTATCTTATAATGGTAATTGGTTTAACTTCAGTACAGAAAAGGCTGGAGAGGAGGTTATCTGAAAGTGATAGAAATTAAAAACTTAAGAAAAAGTTTCGGAGACAATGAAGTATTAAAAAATGTAAGCGCTAAAATAAACAAAGGTGACAAAGTAGTAATTATCGGACCATCAGGCTCAGGAAAAAGTACGTTGCTTAGATGCATGAACCTTTTAGAAACTCCTAGTTCAGGCAGCATAATTTTTGAAGGGCAGGATTTAACAGATAAAAAGTGCGACATAAATAAAATAAGACAAAAAATGGGAATGGTTTTTCAACATTTTAATTTGTTTCCACATTTAACAGTTATGGAAAACATCACATTGGCACCTATAAAGTTAAGTCTTCAGACAAATGAGGAAGCAGAAGATAATGCTACTAGACTTTTGGAAAGAATAGGACTTGCTGATAAAAAAGATGAATACCCGTCAAAACTTTCGGGGGGACAAAAACAAAGAATAGCAATAGTG
>JBASLQ010000489.1:0-2134 GCA_049656425.1 Sedimentibacter sp. | reverse complement strand
GTACTAATTCCTTCCATTTCAAGTGTTTCAGCTGCTTTTAAGCAATCATTAACCATTCTCCAATAGCTTACTATAGTAACATCAGAACCTTCTCTTTTCACATTTGCTTTTCCAAAAGGAATAGTATATTCGCCATCTGGTACATCACCTTTAATATTATATAACTGACAATTTTCAATAAATAATACCGGATTATCATCTCGAATTGCAGTTTTCAATAAACCCTTTGCATCTGCAGGACATGATGGAGTTACTACTTTAAGTCCCGGAACATGCATAAACCAGGCTTCTAAACTTTGAGAATGTTGAGCACCTGCATTACGTCCAGCTCCTCCTTGAGTTCTAATTACCATAGGAACGTTTATCTGTCCGCCAGACATGAAATGTATTTTAGCTGCTTGATTTACAATCATGTCCATACAAACTGTTGTAAAATCTAAATACATTATTTCAGCAACAGGACGTAAACCCTGTGTTGCTGAGCCAATTGCACATCCTAATATAGCAGTTTCAGAAATAGGTGTATTCCTTACACGTTCAGTTCCAAATTCGGTTGATATACCTAAGGTAACCTTAAGAGATCCACCCATAGGATCTGCTAAGTCTTCTCCTAACAAATATACTGAAGAATCCAATCTCATCTCTTCTATTAAAGCTTCTTTTAATGCTTCTCTATAAGTCATCGTTTTCATAATATCTCTCCCTATGCATATATATAATTACAAGCAGTTTCAGGATCTGGGTCTGGACTACTTTTTGCGAAAGTTACAGCATGTTCTAATTCATCAAATAATTCTTTATCGATTTTTTCAATAATTTCAGTTGTAAGCACATTTTCATTTAACAGTTGGCTTTCATATAAAGGTATTGGATCTTTCTTTTTCCACTCCTCAACTTCTTCTTCAGATCGATAAAGTGCGGGATCTCCAATATAATGTCCAAACCATTTATAAGTGCAGCATTCAATTAATGTCGGTCCTTCTCCTGCCCGTGCTCTATCTATTGCTTCTTTTGATGCATTGTACACTTCCTCTACATTATTACCATCAACAGTTATACCAGGAATACCATAGGATGCACATCTTTCTGATATATGCTTTATATTTGTAGCATAAGTCTGTAATGTTGACTCTGCATACATATTATTTTCACATACAAATATGACTGGAAGTTTCCATATTGATGCTAAATTTATACCTTCATGAAAGCTACCAATATTAGAAGCTCCATCTCCAAAAAAGCACATAACTACTTGACCGGTACCATTTAACTTGGCAGCTAAAGCTGCTCCAGGTGCAATAGAAATTCCGGCTCCAACAATGCCATTAGCTCCTAATATTCCATCTTCTTTACTCATGATATGCATAGATCCGCCTCGACCTTTACAACATCCAGTTTCTTTTGCAAAAAGTTCAGCCATCATTTTATCTAAATTTACTCCCTTTGCAATTAAATGTCCATGACCACGATGATTAGTAATAATTAAGTCACTTTTTTCAAGGGCATTTATATTTCCTGAAACTGTAGCTTCCTGTCCTACACAAGGATGAAGAAAACCAGGCATTTCACCTTTTTTATACATATCTATGGATCTCATTTCAAAATTTCTTACCTTTTTCATGGCTTTATAAAGAGTTACCTTTATTTCATTCTCTACCAAATAAATCAATCCCTTCTTTAATTAATTTTTATTTAAAATCCGATTTTTGAATTCTATATTTATTCATTTTTCGGTAAACAGTATTTCTATCTATCCGAAGCATATCAGCTGCCTTACTTATATTACCTTTTGTACTTTTTAGTGTTCTTTTAATTAAATCTGCTTCATAATCATTATACTTCTTATTTGAATTTTCTTCATTTTTCTCAATTACATCATGTTTATCTGTTGCAACATATCTATCTATGGGAAGTTGAACTGTATAATAATTATCATTATGCAGAGATTTTATAACTAACTGCCTTATTTGATTATGAAGTTCTCGTACATTACCTGGCCAATTATATTGAAACATAGCTTCTTTGCTGTGTTCTGAAAATGGTTTTACAAGTCTGCCTCTTTTTTTACATTCCTCTTTAACAAAATAATCAGCTAAAAGTAATATATCCTCTTTTCTTTCATGAAGCGTAGGAA
>JBASLQ010000488.1:0-2425 GCA_049656425.1 Sedimentibacter sp. | reverse complement strand
TATATTAGGTTACCTGGGTAAGATATCACAGGAAAATGAAATTAAAGAATATATTGAAAAAAATGGCTACAGTCTGGATGATATAATTGGTAAAACGGGTGTTGAAGAAAAGTTTGAACACTATTTGAGAGGAGAAAAAGGAAAGAAAACTGTTGAAGTAAATAATGTTGGAGAAACAATAAAGTCTGTTTTGAGTCAACTCCCTGTTCCGGGTGATGACTTATATCTAACAATAGATATAAATTTGCAGAAAAAAGCAGAAGAATCACTGAAAAAAGGTCTTGAACAAATACAAAAAGGCGGTGTCTTTGAAAGTGAATGGGGAAATTTCAAATCTGGAAACAGCTATAAAAATGCTACATCCGGTTCATTGGTTGCGTTAGATGTAAAAACAGGAGAAGTTTTAGCCATGGCAAATTACCCATCATATGATTTAAACATGTTTTCAACAGGCATATCTGATGAAGACTGGAACAGTCTGCAAAATGAATCAAGAAATCCTTTGGCGCCAAAACCGCTGTACAACATTGCAATGCTTACTTCTATTCAGCCAGGCTCTACTTTTAAAATGGTAACTGCATTGGCAGCTCTTGAAAAAGGTGTTGACCCTCTAACTGAAATATTCTGTCCTGGAACCATAAAGGTAGGAGAAAGAAATTTCAATTGTTGGACATATACACTTTATGGCTATGGTCACGGATGGCAGAATATGTATGAAGCCATACAAAATTCATGCAATATATATTTCTTTGTAACAGTATTAGGAGTGAATCCGGCTACAGAACAAAAACATACTGTAAAGGTAGACGTTAATGATATAATTGAAACATCTAAAAAGTTAGGGTTAGACAGTAAAACAGGCATTGAAATTGATATTCCACAGGAATCCTCAGGAGGAGTACCGAGCATTGATGGAAAAAAGTCTAGTATCAGGGTATATTTAAGGATATTTCTGGAGACTAATTTGGAACATTATTTGAAAGATGGCATTAAATTAGATGAAGGCATGAAAAATGAAATAATTGAAGAAATAGTAAGTTGGATTGACAGAGAAGAAACTATGACAAGAACAGAGGTATACGAAAGTTTAAATTCGCTAGGATTAAATCCTGATAAAACTAATGATAATAATGTGCCTTTAGTTGATAATATAAAATATTCTTTCATTAATCAAGCTCATTGGACTGCTGGTGATAATTTAAATATAGCAATTGGACAAGGTTCAAATTCATACACAGTACTTCAAATGGCTAATTATGCTGCAACTATAGCCAATGGTGGGTACAGAAGAAATGTTAGTGTCATAAAAGATGTTAAAACATACGATGGACAGAAAACAGATTATGAACCCATGCGTGAATCTGAAAAAATTGAGCTTAAAGATTATAGCCATTTGGAAATATTAAAGGAAGGAATGAGGCGTGTTTCATTAGATGACAGTGCTAGGCCATACGCAAATTTTCCAGTTGAAGTAGGAAGCAAGACAGGTACTGCGCAAAAAGAAGGTATAAATCCTGAAACAGGAGAACCATATGATGAATTTGCATGGTATGTAGCATTTGCACCTTATGATGATCCGCAAATAGCGGTTGCTGTTGTTTTGTTTCAAGGCGGCTCTGGAAGATATCCTACTCCTATTGCTAGAGAGGTAATTGGTGAATACTTGAAAATTAAAGGAATTAGTTAAAACTAAATACTAAATAGTTTTTAATAAATCAAAAAGCTCATGCATTTTAATACATGAGCTTTTCCTATTTAACAGTTATTGTGCTGCTTATCATACCCATCCAACAGGTATAGGTAATAGTTCCTGATTGTGTTGGAGTAAATTCTATTATGCTTTCACCAAGTTCAAGTTTTTGTTGTTTCCCATATGCAGGAATAATGATTTCATTATTACAACCATTTAATGTTCCTTCTTCAGCCACTATAGTCCATTTCAAAGGCACTCCTGCATATACGTTAATAGGTTGGTATCTGCCGGATTCAAGCTTTGTTGTTACAGTTTGGTAACCATCTTTTATGACAGCATTAGCAACCTTGCCATTTTGGGCTAAATTTATTCCAAATGGTGACAATACTGCATCAGCAATATTAATTCCTGCTAATGAAAAACCTCTGTTTCCCATTACTACACCCAATATTATAACTAAAATCGCACTGATTTTCATCATCTGCTTAGTAAATTTGGAACTGAGTATTGAACTGAATGCACCAAATGCAAACATTATAGGCACAGTCCCTAAACTGAATAAAAGCATGGATAATGCTCCTGTTATAAAGCTTCCGGTTCCAAGCGCATACAACTGCATAGCCTGCAACGGTCCACAAGGCATAAATCCATTAAGCAATCCTACAATAAATGGTCCCTTATCATTTTTTTTACTGTCAATTTTATCAGTTAAAGTTTTAGGAAGACGGGGCA
>JBASLQ010000487.1:0-2029 GCA_049656425.1 Sedimentibacter sp. | reverse complement strand
TAGGTACTGTTTCCCAATCTTTCAGGAACTGTTCTATACCTTTATCTGTTAACGGATGCTTTGTCATTTGCACAATAACTTTGTAAGGAACTGTAGCTATATGACATCCAAGTCTTGCAGCTTTTGTAACATGCATAGGATGTCTGATGCTGGCTGCAATAATTTCAGTATCAATATCATAATTGCTGAATATATCAACTATTTCAGAAATAAGTTCCATTCCGTCACAGCTGATGTCATCAAGTCTTCCAACAAAAGGACTCACATAAGCTGCGCCTGCCCTGGCTGCTAAAAGTGCCTGACTTGCTGAAAAAATCAAAGTAACATTTGTTTTGATATTTTCCTTATGCAGAACTTTTACAGCTTTTAATCCTTCAATAGTCATAGGAATTTTAATAATTATATTCTTATGTATTTTAGAAAGCTCAATTCCCTCTCTAATCATTCCTTCAGAGTCAAGGCTTATTACTTCAGCACTTATTGGACCATCTACAATTGAAGTAATTTCTCTTACAACTTCCTCAAACACTCTTCCTTCTTTTGCTATTAAGGATGGGTTTGTTGTAACTCCACAAATAGCACCCATGTCATTTGCTTTTCTTATTTCTTCCACATTAGCTGTATCAATAAATAATTTCAACTTTGTCCTCCATATTTAATTTCTTCTACTATATTTTTATTTCCAAAAATTATTTTAAGCATGAAAATCGGTAGCACAACTTGTCTTGATATTCTATCAGGCTCTTTAATAAGTCTGTAAAGCCATTCAAGACCTAAATTAACATAAAAATCAGGAGCTCTTTTTATGTTTCCTGCTAAAACATCTATAGTTCCACCATTCCCTATAATAATTTTAGCATTGATTTTATCTTTATTGTATTCTATCCATTGTTCTTGTTTTTTTGCACCAAACCCTACGAACAAAATATCCGGTTCCTGTTTGTTAATTTCTTCAACAACTTTAAGTTCTTCTTCATGTCCACCTTGGCCAAGATGAGCACCTTTGAAATATCCATGATGACTGCCTGCAATATTGATATTTGGATATTTTTCATGGACGTTTTTTAATGCATCTTCAGCTACACCCGGCTTACCACCAACAGCATAAAGCTTTAGTGACTCTTTTTCAGCCAATTCCAGCAATTTCATAGATAAATCAAACCCTGCCACTTTGCCTTTCAGAGGATGATTTTTAATTTTAGATGCATATACAAGCCCTATTCCATCAGGAATATTAATATCAGATTTATTCATATAATTTAAAAACTCAGCATCATTCTGACACATCATAATAATTTCTGTATTAGGAGTATATATAATATATTTTTCTCTTTTTGACAATTTATCTTCTACTGTCTGAAGTACTTCATCCATAGACTTGTTGTCAATTCTTACACCCATTATGCTTAATTTATCCATAGCAACTATATTTCCTTTAATATTTTATAATTTATATTTGTTAATTCTCTTAACTTTAATACGCTTTCTTGAAGTTTTTTCTTTTCTTCATCTTCATTTTCAAGCTTTTTAATTATTTCTTCATATAGAAGCTCAACATCAATATTGTCAATTTTACATGCTACCTTCATATTTACGCTGTTTACAAAATGATCAACTTTATGGTCATATGAAACTGCCACAAAAGGAACATTTGCTGCTGCTGCAAATATCAGCGAATGAAGTCTCACTCCCACCATAACATCCATATTTCTGATTATATCAAAAGCTTCACTTGTAGAAAGCCTTTCTTTGTAATAAACAGCTTTGGTATTTATATTTTTTTCAACTTCTTCGATAAGCTCTAAATCCTCATTGTAATAAAAAGGTATAAAATAACATTCAATTCCATTTTTAATAAGTTTATCTGCAACCTGGCTTATTTTCTCGCTTACATTAGCATTTTTCCAATTTCTTAATGAAAAGCAAATTTTTTTTGTAACATTTTGCTGTTTTTTTATAGTTTTTCCAGCTTTTAAGTTTATTACAGGATCAGTGGACAGGAATATTTTGTTTTTATCTACGCCTATAC
>JBASLQ010000486.1:0-1931 GCA_049656425.1 Sedimentibacter sp. | reverse complement strand
ATTTAATAGCTGGCAGATGAAATAAGCGAATGATAACATTGAAAATAATACATGTTTAGTAGGAGGTTAAAATATGAATAATAAATTGTTTAAAAAAACCATGTGCTTTGCTTTAGCATTGTTTATGTTGATTTCTACTTTCTCTGTTAATTTTGCCGATGCCGCTGCAGGTGACAGTGAAATCGAACCAATTCAATACACTCAAGGTGATACAGTTAATTTTCCTCAATACCCTGATGAGGGCTATGTTAGATTGGAAAAAACAGCAGAATGGGTTGAGGGTGAGGAAAATATCGCTAAGGTAACAATGGCTCTTGATGGAAAAGGAATGCCGAAGACAACAGATGTGGTATTGGTAATTGACCGATCTGGAAGTATGGATACAGATTTGACTTTGACATATAGGGAAGTCCCGTTAACTTTTACGGTAAACAAGACAATAAACTATCAATCTAATAGTAAATCTAATGGAGGAACGTGGACAAATCAAACCAGCAATTCTGCAACTATTTCTTTAACTGCCTATGTTGACAGTAGCGGAGCTTTTAAAGGATATAAATCAGGTGCGGCAATAACTGTATCAGGATTGATAACTAATGCTGCACGTTATAGAATGACTAGCAGCAGCAATGCTTTCAACTCATGGACTTCAATAAGCAACAATAATTGTGCTAATGCTTTAATAAGTATTTTTGGTGGAAGTCAGGCTACAGGTACGATTGATGGACAAAATATTACAGTTGAGTTTCCAAGTATAATAGAAACACTGAAAAATACTTCTGGTAGCATAACAACTACTAGAATAGAAGAAGCTAAAGTAGCAGCAAAAAAATTTGTTGCATCTTTACTTGCTACGGAAAATTCAAGAGCCTTAAATAACATTGCAGTCGTTTCGTACTCCAGCAGCGGTTATGGAAAAGGTACAGTTTATCAAGATTCCGGACTATCTCATGATAACATTGCATTAAATACTGCAATAAATAGTATAACAGCAACAGGCGGTACAAATATTCAAGCAGGTATAGCAGAAGCACAGGCTATACTGACAGGAAGTACAGCAGATAACAAATATATTGTTGTGTTAAGTGATGGTGAACCAACATACAGTTATAAAGCTACAAAAGATGAGCCAATTGTCGATGAAGACTTAGCTTTAAATTATCCTTCTGATATAGGTTATAAGTTAACTGAATTTAATACTACAGTTTTAGGTACTGGTGGAGATTATGACTACGATAATGATGATGATTATAATACAAATGCTGAATACTGGGTAAATGATTATTGGGTTGAAGGTCATTATGAAGGATTTTGGTTTTTTGAATATTGGGTAGAAGGTTATTGGGTAGAAGGTCATTGGGAAGTTCAAAAGGTAACAAATAACGGAATTCCAACAATTTCTCAAGCATTATTGGCGAAAAAATCAGGTATTGAAATATATTCTGTTGGATTTGCTGTTGCTGGTAATTCTAATGCACAGTATACAATGGAACATATAGCATCTAGGACTGATAATTTTTATTTGACCACAGATGATTTGAGCGGAGTATTTACAGATATTGTAGGAAGAATTGCAAAAGCAGGAACAAATTCAAAAATTATTGGTTCAATTACAGCAAATGATGAAGTTGGCTATAATTTTACAATAATAACAGATGATGTTAATCATCCTATTAATGCAATGCCTGGTATAGCAACCGTGACAAATAATTCAATCAGCTGGAATTTGGGAGACATTACAGAAACAAGAGCTTATCTCACTTATTATATTAGATTGAATGTTATAGGGGGCAACCCTATTCCGGTTGATGAAATGCTTGACACCGGAGGAGCATCGTCTGTAATATATCAAAATCACAATGAAAAGTGGGTTGAACAAAGTTTCCAAAGCACAAGGTTATCTGCTGGGGGAGGTACGGTAAATGTATCAT
>JBASLQ010000485.1:0-7193 GCA_049656425.1 Sedimentibacter sp. | reverse complement strand
TAGGTCATATGCGACCTAACATTTTTTGTATGCCCTAACCCTAAGGAGGTAACATGATTAAAGACTTTTTGTTTGATGTATGTTCAACCCAGTTTGTTTCAGGCTTTGAACATATAAACGGCGATGTATTGACAAAATATTTCAAGCCTTATACAGATTCATTTGAAAAAGATAAAGTAGGAAGCTACATATTTAAATCTGATGGAAGCAACAGTAAAAAAATAATGCTGGCAGCTCACATTGATGAAATAGGACTCATGGTAACAAAAGTGCTTGATGGTGGATTTTTAAGCTTCACTTCAGTTGGAGGCATAAACCCTGCATCTTTAGTAGCACAGGACGTTACTGTTTACGGAAAAGAAAATATTTTTGGAGTTATAGGAATAAAACCTCCCCATGTAACTACAGAGGAAGAAAGAAATAAGCCATTAAAAATAAAGGATTTATTTATAGACACAGGATATTCAAAAGAAAAGCTTGAAAAACTTGTAAAAGTCGGAGATGTTGCAACAATAAAAAGAGAGCCAATTTCACTGCAGGGAAGCATTGTGTCAGCAAAAGCACTTGATGACAGAGCATGTATTGCTGTGATGCTTGAAACTGCAAAAGAATTAAAGAAAATATCTCACAAGAACAATGTATATTATGTTGCAACAGCTCAAGAAGAGACAGGTTCTAGAGGTGCTACTACAGCAAGTTATAAAATTAATCCTGACATTGGAATTGTTCTTGATGTTGGGTTTGGAATGACACCAGATATGCCTCCTGAAACACCTCACCTTGGAAAAGGACCTGTTGTGGCATATGGTGGAAGATTAAATCAAAAGCTTACAAAAAAATTCGTAGAAACGTGCAAAAAATACAACTACCCAATGCAGTATGAAGCAATACCTTCCAGAACTGGAACTGACACAGATGAATTGCAAGTAAACAGAGAAGGCATACCATGCATTTTGTTGTCCATTCCTCTTCGCTACATGCACACATCAGTTGAAACAATTGACATCGAGGATGTAGAAAACACAGGCAAAGCAATAGCTCGTTTCATTAATGAATTAGATAATTCTGATTTGGAGGAAATATTATGTTTTTAAAAGAATTAACTGAACTTTCCGGCGTATCAGGTTGTGAGTATGAAGTAAGAAATTACATTAAAAATAAATTAGATGAAACAGGATGCCAATACTATGTTGATAAGCTTGGAAATGTTATAGCCCACAATATTGGCAAGAAAAACAAAACTATCATGGTAGCAGCTCATATGGATGAAGTCGGATTGATTGTTACGTACATAGATTCAGACGGCTTCATTAAATTCCAGGCTGTTGGAGGAATTGACCCTAGAGTTTTAAATTCAAAGCAAGTTTTGGTTGGAGAAAATAAAATATCTGGGGTAATAGGCTCAAAAGCAGTTCATTTAATGAGTGATGATGAAATAGGAAGATCATTACCAGTTGAAAAACTATACATTGACATAGGATCAAGCTCAAAATCAGAAACAGAAAAGCTTGTTAGCATAGGCGATTACGTATCATTTAAAAGTGACTATGTTGAGTTTGGCGATGATATGATAAAAGCTAAAGCACTAGATGACCGTGCAGGCTGCAGTGCCATATTAGAGTTGTTGAACATGAAGTTGGATGCTGATTTTTACGGTGTATTTACAATTATGGAAGAGGTTGGTTGCCGAGGAGCTCAAACAGCAGCATATGTATTGGAACCGGACTTAGGAATAGTAATCGAAGGTACTGTTTGTGCAGATATGCCGGAAGTTGAAGAACACTCTAAATCTACAATTGTAGGTAAAGGTGCAGCATTGTCAATAATGGATAATTCCACTGTATATGACATAGATGTTGTAAGAAGTTTTGTAAAAATTGCTGAAGAAAACAACATTGCTTATCAGTACAGAAAATCATCTGCAGGCGGAAATGATGCCGGTGTTATACACAAAACAAAAGAAGGCGCCAAAGTTATGTCAATTTCAATTCCATGCAGATACATACATTCAGCAGTGAATGTTGCCAGCAAAAATGATTACAACAGCGTTGTTCAGCTTGCCAAAGCTGTAATATTAGAGAATCAGAAAGGGGAATAAAAATGAAATTTAACAGTGTATTAATGAAAAAATTATCCGATTGTTTTTCTCCCTCAGGAAGAGAAAAAAATGTTCGTGAAATGATTATAGAAGAAATAAAGGATTATGCTGATGAAATAAAAGTTGATGTACTTGGAAACCTCATTGCTAGAAAAAAAGGCGATGGCAAAAAAATTCTTTTTTCAGCCCACATGGATCAAATAGGCTTAATCATAACACACGTTGATGAAAAAGGATTCCTTAGATTTTCTAATGTAGGCGCAATACATGCGAAAGAAATTATCGGTCTGCACATGGTATTTGACAACGGACTTCAAGGAGTTGTCTGCTGCGAAGAATTAAAAGATAAAGAAAAAATTTCAATGAGCAAGCTGTACATTGATGTTGCTTCAACATCGATTGAATTTGTAAAGAACAATTTTCATATTGGAGATATGTGTGTTTTTAAATCTGAGTATTACGAAACAGAAGACTGCGTAATTTGCAGAGCAGCTGATGACAGAATAGGATGCTACATTCAAATTGAAGCAATTAAAAATCATCCTGCAACAAGTAATGATGTATATTATGTATTTTCCGTTCAAGAAGAAGTTGGAACTCGTGGAGCTAAAACAGCCGGCTACAGCATAAATCCTGACTTGGCAGTAGCACTTGATGTAACTGCAACAGGAGACTCACCAGATGGCATTAAAATGGATGTTAAATTAGGTGGCGGAGCAGCAATTAAACTTATGGACAAATCCATGATTACTCACCCAGAAGTAAAAGAATTGCTGACAAATTTAGCTGAAGAAAACAATATTAAATATCAATATGAAGTGCTGGAATTCGGCGGAACAGATGCTGGCCCAATACATTTGTCCAGAGAAGGAGTTCCAAGCGGAGTAATATCCATACCAACAAGAAATCTTCACTCGGCAGCAGAAATAATAAATAAACAAGACGTATTGGAGTGCATCAAACTTCTCCAGGCAACAACAGCAAAATAAGCAACAATTTATTAACAGCCTTGGTTTTCTTTATACCAAGGTTGTTTTTTATTATTTCTATATATAAGGAAAACTTTTTCTTGACAATGATTAACAATATGATAGTATAAACTTGTGAAAATTATGGCATATTTTGTCTAACATATAAAAAACATGATAGAGGAGACTGTAGCAAATGAAAAGAATAAATAAAATCATTTTAACTATTCTGTTAATATTTACTGTAATTTCTTGTAAGGAAGCTGACGGAATTTCATCAGGTTTTATTGAAATAAATACGGTTGATGGTATAATAGGCAATATTACAATTGGAAACAATATTAAAACTTGTACAATAATTTATGGAGTAGATGCAGATATTACAACAGGTACAAGTATTACATTCCAAAGTGGAAGGACAGATGCTGTCGAACTAACCCTAATAAACTATAAGAAACAATATTAGGAATAGAACACGTAGGAAGTACTTCTGTAGAAGGTCTTTCAGCGAAACCAATTATTGACATTGATATAGTTATCAAAGACTATTCTGCATTTGAATTAGTGAAAGAAAAATTGGCGTTAATTGGATATGTTCATGATGGTAATTTAGGAATAAAAGATAGAGAGGCTTTTAAATATGTTAGTAAAGAACATTTACAACAACATCATCTCTAGGTATGTCCACCGAATTATTAAGGCATATTACATTTAGAAACTATTTAAGGAGTAATCAAGATGCCGTTAAATAGTATAGTCACGTCAAAGAGGAGGCTGCCAGGTTGTATAAAAAGAAGATTATTAATCAGTCTATACAAGAATTTAAAATAATAGATGACCACATTTACTATAAATCCCAAGACGATTTATATTCAGCTGTGTGTGATGGAGGAGAGCAAGAAAAAATAATAGAAGATAGTGGACTTTCATTTATAAAGTATAAAGATAACATTTTTTATTTGAAATATGATAAGCAATATTCAGTACTCTATAAATATAACTTAGCGAGTAAACAGTCCGAACAAGTTACAAGCATGAAATTTCCTAACACCTATATAATATTAGTAAAAGAAAAAGACAATAATCTACTCTTAAGTTGTTCCGTAGATGAAGGCGACAATACAATATATTACCTTTTTGATATGGACACCGACGAAGCTAGAGTGCTACAGGACATAAAAGATGGCTATATTACTAATGTATTTATAAATGATGATAACTTATATTATGTGAAAGAAGAGATAGAATCAAAGTTTATAATTAAGTAGTATAAATGAAAAATTTGATATTCCTTGGGACAGGTGGGGACGTGTTTCGCTGTTCTATTTAAGTAATTGTGGGGACGGACCTTTTTTGCGCATGTATTAGAAAGGTCCGTCCCTAGAATACCTATATTGAGTTGGTTAAAGATGCCAATTATATTAGTAGTAATAGGTGCAATAGTAACTGATATGATTGTTTATATGATAATGTAGGAAAAAATAGATTATAAATATATGTTTAAATGAATCACTAGTTCGTAACTTTTAAAAAAATCTAATTAAATGTATTAATTTTCGATTTGGAAATATGATTTGAAATAGCAATAAAAAATAAATACCACTTAATATATAGAGGCTATCATTTTAGAATTATTTTCTATTTTGATATAGTCTCTATTTTTCATTGTAAAGACACCGATGAATATATTGAAAAAATTGACGATTAACAACAGGTTATAGTATTACCTTTTATACGTTGCAAAATATGGTGACATTAGATATAATTGGATAACATATAATTTTATTATTTAATTGTGTCAAGTATAATTGTGGAGACGGACCTTTTAATTGCAATAGTTTAATTATGGTATGTAGATTCATTTACACAATAATTTATTAAATAATATTTAATATCAAAAAAAGTTTCATCATTATTATATTACTTATAATCTTATAAAAGGGAGAGAGAAAATGAAAATAAAATACGTACATACAAATATTATCGCAAAAGATTGGAAGAAAATTTCTCAGTTTTATCAGAACGTTTTTGGCTGCAAGCCAGTACCGCCTGAGCGTAACCTAAGCGGAGAATGGCTTGATAAGCTAACAGGAATAGAAAATGCTCATGTAACAGGAGAGCATCTGACTTTGCCTGGGTATGAAGAATTTCATCCTACTTTGGAGATTTTTTCATACAACAACTTAAATTCAAATAATCCCAAAGCAATCAACGGCATTGGTTTATCTCATTTGGCTTTTGAAGTTGATGATGTTGCGCTCATTCTTCAAAAAATATTAGAAGAAGGTGGCGGACAAGTAGGGGAACTAATAAAAACAAAATATCCTAACAACGTTACAGCAACCTTCGTATACGCAAAAGACATAGAAGGAAATATAATTGAACTGCAAAGCTGGGAGAAATAAATGAAAAAGCATACTAAAATTAGCAATAAATTAAAACTATTAATTTTAATTTGTCTAATTTTATTAGTAATATTTAGCTGGAGCTATAGCTTTGATAGCGGTTCAGGACAGAACATTAACTCTCAAAACGTAGTGCCTCAAGAGTTGAAACTGAAAAACTATATGCCAGGCGGAGATTTTATCATTAAAGGAGAAAACATATATTATGATGGCAATAATGGTGCAGTATACAGAGCATCTACCAATAATTTAGGAGACTGTAAAAAAATATATGATACATATCTAAATGAAGCCTATGGTCCTGAAGAACCTCATACGTATCCATATTTTAAAATAATAGAAGGTAAGCTTTATTTTACGTATCATATTGGTGGAGCCGTTATGGGAACTTCATATGAGGTAGAAATATATGATGATGCAACCGTATCAGAGACTGTTCGACTTCAGAGTTACAGTTCGGGAGGACCTGGCAAGGAGATTATAAACGGATACGCCATGGATTGGTCATTAAAATCTGATATTGGTTCTAGTTTATACAGATATGGCCAATATTGGACAACACGCTACGAAACAGAAGAATTTGATTATGTTATAGCATATGATGTAAATACAAATGATTATATGGGAATTTATAAATTGAATAAAAATGTTAATACAATTTCTCCTATTACCGACAGAACTATGCCTGTTGAATACTTCAAATACAGAGAAGGAAATATTTATTTTATCAGCCATGGTAATCTATACAGTTTTACTGTTGGTGAGGATATAGTAAAAACCGTAAGTGACACGACTGACGTAAATGTAGATTCTTATGAAATATTAAATGAAAATATCTATTATGTGAATAGTAAAGATAGCAAGATATATATGTCAGGTAGCAAAGAGCCACTGAATTCAGTAGAGACGGCAGAAGAAATTGTATTGTTGGGAGATTATGTCATTCTGAAATTTAATACGACCATTCCTAACAGCTTCAGAACCATAATATATGACAGAGCAGGTAATCAAGTGTTTAAATCAACAGCACATATGAGTGTAATACATGACTACTCTGATACCATAGTTTACTATGATGATGTTATGAATAAGGTTTTTGCTGCAAGATTAAAATGAAGCGATTAAAATAGTTTTGAAAAAGTAGAGGTAAAACGTGTAGAAGCAAAGTCAAACATATGATATAATATATTTAGATATAAACTTAACACAAAGTAAATATTACATAAAAAATCTAATGAGGATATGATTGTGAATGTAGAAGTTATACAAGTACCTGTTGAAGAGAAGCAAACATTAAATAATTTATTAAAAATGTATTGTTATGAGTCGTCACAATATAATAAATTTGATGTTAATGATAAAGGCGAGTACGAATTTGAACATCATCTTTCAGTATTTTTGAATAAAGAAACTCATTATCCATCAAAAGCATATGAGAATGATATCTCTGCATAGGTATATTACTACCTAAAATCCCTACTGAAATTTATAACTACACCGGTTCCTCTATCTTAAACACCTTATAAATATTCCGCTGTTCCTTCGTTGCGGGATAGATAATACGTGTTCCGTTTATCTCCTGTATGAGATGTCTGGAGAGCGTATGTAACAGTTGTTTCAAGGTAATGCTTTTATACATGTCCCCATCAGACATAACCTTGTGGACTTCAGACAGCAGAACCAGTGCTATGAAACCAATGAATACTTTATTCTGCATACTTT
>JBASLQ010000484.1:0-1770 GCA_049656425.1 Sedimentibacter sp. | reverse complement strand
CCGTTATCAATACATTGGATAGGCTGTTTGCTGCTGCTTTAGCAGTATTAATGCAATCCTGAAGTTTAACGCTTGAACCGATTATATCTTCAAAATTAAAGTTTGCATAAGCACCAGTCATCTCATTAAGCAGTTTATTAACCCGCTTGATTTTTCTAAATGTGACAACAACAGTTACAATATTTCCATTTTCATCTTTTATATGAACTGCTGTCTTTATAAAATGAATTTTAACACCCGCTCTGTTTGTCAGCAAAAATTCTTTGTCAATATATCCTTTTCCTGTTTTCAAAACATCTAATACAACAGGTTTAAAATCAACAACATTAGATATATGTTTTCCCACAGAACTTTCTCTGTCAACGCAAAGTATTTCAGCACCAACTTGATTGAGGTAAGTTACAAATCCGTCTTTATCCACCGTTAGTACACCATCAGTCAATGTTTCAATAATAGCACTTTCACATTTGTTTTTTTCAACTATTTGCTTATGTGTTATATCTGCTTCATATCCAATGCTTATCGCCCTTGATGCTGCTGCAAGTATACCTAAAGCATATTTGTTGGAATTTTCTTTTAACCTTATGGCAGATAGCACCCCAACAATTTCTTCATTGCAGTATATTGGAGCGCTTAAAGTTGTATAATCATGAAAAAATCTGCAATAATGCTCTTCGCCAACTAAGCTTATTGGTTTATTTTCTAAAACTGAAGTACTTATAGAAGTATTTCCATTAAACCTTTCTGTAAACCTTCCACCTAATGGCAAATTTAGGCCCTAATCAATTTTGCTGCTATATCCACTGCATTTCTTTTCCTTTAAAATATACCCATCTCTATTTACAAGCAAAATAGATACATAAGAATCCATATACTCACTTATTTTGTCAATTGTATTTTCTGATTGGTTAATTAAATCTTTGTTTTCTGCCAATAATGAATCCAAATCAAATGCAGATATATTAAAGTAACAAACACTACTTTCTTTATCTGTTTTTAATGCTTCACATCTTTTAAAACCATTCACCACATAGTCTGCATGAGCTCTGGATAATAGTTCTATCACAATAATCACTCCCTTAAAATAGCTATTCAAGAAATCGCTTTTCGATTGCTCATTTATTATACACTAGCTAGATTTATAAGTCAATGATAGCTGTTGTGTCCTAATGCATTTTCTGCAGCGACTTCTCCTTGTGCTGATGCAATGTGAGCAAGCATAATCTGTCCAACGCAATCTCCTACCGCATATATCCCAGGAACACTTGTTTCCATTTTTTCATTTACTGTTATTCTGCCTCTGTCATTTGCTATGCCAGCTTTGTCTAAGCCAATAGTTGCAGTGTTTGTTCTTCTTCCTATAGAGATTAATGCTTTTTCACCAGCAAATACCTGATTCTTTCCATCGTTCATTTCAACTGTTATTTCAACTTGAGCTCCGGCATCTTTGAAAGACATAACTTTAGATCCTGTGTATATTTCTATGCCCTTCTTAGCGAGTTTAGCACGAATCATCTTTGTAAGTTCGCCATCCATCATAGGCAATATTTCGTTTAACATTTCTATGATTACTATTTTACAGCCAAGAGCGCTGTATAATGTTGCTATCTCAACACCTATTACGCCGCCGCCAACTATAACCATTGTTTTTGGAACTTCAGTAAGTTCAAGTGCTCCAGTTGAGTCGATGCATTGTTTTGAATCAATTCCTGGAATTGGAGGTTTTGCAGGTATTGAACCTGTAGCAATTATAAATTTGTCTGCTGTTAT
>JBASLQ010000483.1:0-3224 GCA_049656425.1 Sedimentibacter sp. | reverse complement strand
CTACTACAGTTATCTCTTCAGGACACACGTCTACGCTTAACATCATAAGTTACCCGATGATGTCCAAGACTCGCTATGAGTGGTTTGCTAAACCTTTCTCAGTGGGAATCTCACCCACTATATGTTACGCCCTTGTCATGGCGCACTGACAGGCACCACTTGAGTTGGCACCGCTTGAGGTTACTATTTAATTTATAAGGCAAGAGCTTCATTCATACTACCTGTACGATAACCTAATATATCTATTGATATATATACAAAACCTAATGCCTTAATTTTGTCATTAATAAAATGACGTGTTTGACTTTCTAGTAGTTTTGAATACTGATTTTCACCAATCTCAATACGTGCTAGATTACCATGGTGTCTGACTCTTACCTGTTTAAATCCTAAATCCAGAAGGATTTGTTCTGCCTGATCTATTTGTTTAAGTCTCTCTTCAGTTATATCTTCACCATAAGGAAATCTAGAAGAGAGGCATGCGAAAGACTGCTTTTCCCAAGTAGGCAAATTCAATTCTTTTGATAGTATTCTAATTTCATCTTTAGTTAGGTCGCAATAACGCAAAGGACTTTTAACATTTAGTTCATCAACAGCTATGAGACCCGGACGATAATCTCCGTTGTCATCAATATTTGAACCTTCTACTATTTCTTTCAAGCCATTTTCATCGGCTACTTGTCGTATCTTGGTAAATAATTCTTTTTTGCAAAGATAACATCTATTTACCGGATTCTTAGAAAAACCCTCAATATTCAATTCCTCAGAATCTATGATAATGTGCTTAATACCATGTACTGCAGTAAAATGTTTCGCTTCTTCTAACTCTCTTTTTGGAAAACTACACGAACGAGCTGTAACAGCAATTGCTTTCTCCCCAAGAACTTCATGAGCTACGCTTAAAAGGAAGGTAGAATCTACCCCACTTGAAAATGCAACTGCTACGCTATTTAAATTTTCTAAATATCCTTTTAGTTTTTCATACTTTTGATGTAAATCCATAAGTCAATCCTCCGCTTAATATAATTTATTTATTTGTTTTTTAATTTATCATACACTGAAAATTTACAATTTAGTAATTTCATAGCAATGACATTTTATTTCATCATAGACCTTTTTAAAGCATATATCATTTCTGTTGCATATGTTCTTTACATCTTCATATTCAGGATAATAATATTTATTATCACCATAATAACAAAACTTTACTTTTACAATGCCATATTTTGTGTCAACTTCAACAATTTCGCGTTTCAATACTGTTCGCTCTGTCTTATATCTTCTAATACCTATTGTAGTTGTATTATTAAATATTATTGATTCCATATCTTTAATAATATCTTCACTGCAAATTACAGTAACTCTATGAGCAGGTCTGTTCTTTTTCATGTAAATCGGCGTAAAAAACACGTCATATGCTCCATTTTCAAACAATTTATCCATTGTAAATGCTAAATTCTCTCCGGTTGAATCATCAATATTTGTTTCTAATACCCACACACAATCGTCTTGTGTTTGCATTGGTTTTTCTTCAATTAACAATGTTCTTAAAATATTTGCTTTTTCAAAATCTTTTTTGCCTGCACCAATGCCTATTTTATTTATTTTATAAACTTCCGGCAATGAATCCTTTGTTTTAAGGGCTGCAACTATTGCTGCACCTGTAGGAGTTACCATTTCACTTCTTTGATCCGTGATTCTCATTTGTAGTGAGTATTCGGACGCTATGTTGACTACCGCAGGAACCGGCACGGGAATGATTCCATGCTGGCATCTGACATGACCTCTTCCTTCATATAATTCTGAAACAATGACATCATCAATACTTAAATTATCTATGCAGACTGCTGTTGCAACAATGTCAACTATTGAATCAATTGCTCCAACCTCGTGGAAATTAACTTCGTTTATATCTATGCCATGAGCTTTTGATTCAGCCTTTGCAACTACATTAAATATTTTTCTGGAAATAATTTTTGCATTGTCAGAAATTCCTGATCTGTCAATAATGCTGTATATATCATTTAAGCTTCTATGTTCATGATGATGGCTATGTTCATGCTCTTGATGATGATTGTGTTCATGATGATGATTGTGTTCATGACAATCCTCTTCATCATCTAATATAACATTGAAATCACAAGCGTCTATACCGCATTTTTTAGTTCTTCCAATTTTTACTTTAAATCCATCAACATTCAAACTGTCAAGTGCAGTCATCAATACATGTTCATTCGCTCCTAAATCCAATAGTGATGCAACAGTCATGTCTCCGCTTATACCTGAATAACATTCTATGTAAAGAGTTCTTTTATTCATGTCCTTTCACCGCCAATCTATTTATCTGAGTGCTGATATATCCTGCTCCAAAGCCATTATCGATATTTACTACCGAAATTCCTTCCGCACAAGAATTTAACATTGTAAGCAACGATGACAGCCCTTTAAAATTTGCACCGTAACCAATTGAAGTCGGCACTGCTATTACTGGCTTATCAACCATACCGGCAATAACTCCGGGAAGTGCTCCTTCCATTCCAGCCACTGCAATTATACAATTTGCCTTATTTATTTCATCCATTTTTGACAGTAATCTATGTATTCCGGCTACGCCGACATCATATACTCTGATTACATTGCTTCCAAAAAATTCTGCAGTTTGTGCAGCTTCTTCTGCAACTGGTATATCAGAAGTACCACCTGTACAAACAGCTATACAGCCAATTTTCTCTTTATTTAACTTAACAATTTTTATAATACGGGACATCTCATCATATTCTGCTTCTGGTATCACCGCTTTTACCATTTCATATTGCTGTGCAGTAGCTCTTGTACCCAGCACATCAACGTCCTTTTCATTAAAGCGCTGAAATATTTTTATAAGATGTTCCGTAGTTTTACCGCTGCAATATATGACTTCTCCAAAACCCGAACGCAGCTCTCTGTGATGATCAAGTTTTGCAAAACCTAAATCCTCATATGGCAGCTTTTTTAACACAGATTCGGCATCACTTAATTCTATTTCATCATTCTTTACTTTTTGTAGCAACTCATGAATATTCATTTTTCCCCACCTATAATTAATAAATTATTTTACTTTTTAATATACATATCCATATTTCCAAAGCGAAATCCTTCAAAGACACACTTCAGGTTATTTTTTAATGAATTTTCCATTTTAATTCACTTAATTTGTACAAACTATTCTAACTACCTTTTAGAAC
>JBASLQ010000482.1:0-2846 GCA_049656425.1 Sedimentibacter sp. | reverse complement strand
AGGTTATACCTTATTTAAAGCAATTTTCCAATCAGGTTGTTTACGGAGAAAAGCTGGTTGTTGTAAATATTGGTGAATCTGCTGCAGAGGAAATGATACTTGATATTATTGAAAAGCAGACAAATCCGACAATAGCTCCATATGCAAGTGCAGGGAAGGTAATTTTTAGAATTACCGCAAAGGCTGAAAGTAAGGAAAAATGCATTGAACTTATAGAACCGGTTAAAGAGGAATTGATTAAACGCTTTGGAAAAAATAATGCATATGTTACCGAAACAGGCAAGGTTGAGGATAAAACTGCGGAACTTTTATTAGAGAGAAACCTAACTATTACAGTTACTGAATCTTGCACCGGAGGACTGGTTGCTTCTAGGCTTATTAGTTATCCTGGAATATCAAAGGTATTTAAGGAAGGATTTATTACTTACAGCAATGAAGCAAAAATTCATACTTTGGAGGTTAGCAGGGAAACTTTGGAAAAGTTTGGCGCTGTCAGCGAAGAAACAGCTAAAGAAATGGCTTATGGTGCTGCAAAAATAGCAGGCACTGATATTGGAGTTTCCACCACTGGCGTTGCAGGACCGGATGGCGGAACTGAAGAAAAACCTGTTGGGTTGGTTTATGTATGTGTTTATTACAAAGAAATGTTTAATGTTTTGAAAATCAGAGCAACCGGTTCCCGTGAAATTATTAGGGAAAGAGCATCTACTTCTGTTTTGGATTTGATTAGGATGAGCGTAGAATAATAATGAAAGAGCGGGAGGGCAGAAGACCCTCCCCAACATTTGAACAAGTATTAAATATTCCACTACATATATGAATTTTTTAATGATAAACACACTCATACAGCTATTCTATAATTTTACTACTATCCATTCTTGTATTAATAATTCTGTGTATTTCAATTGTATCCTCGATCACAATATAAAAAACGAAGTAGTTGTCTATTACCATTTTACGATATCTATATCCAATTACAGTTGTTTTATATTCTTCACACATATCTGGGAACTGTTTTAATGTATTAATTTTATCTATTATCCTATCATATTGCTTCAATGCTGCGTTTAAAGAAAATTGAGATAAATTATCTATTATTTCATCTAAATCTCTTATGGCTGTAATAAGTAATTTTATCTTATAATTTTTCAATGAGCTTTTCCCTCATTTCTTTAGAAACTTGATCAAAGTCATACCTATCATCTGTCGATTCTGCTACCATTACAGCTTCTTTCAACTTTTCATATATAATATTGTCCATATTCATTTTCTCGTAGGTTTCAATGCTCATTACTACCATATCACCATATCCATTTTTTGTTAAAAAAACTGGTTCTGCTTTTTCATGCACTATTCTAGAAATATCTGAAAATTTATTTCTTAAGTCAGTTACTGGTCTTATTTGTGGCATAATATCACCTCCAATATTTATATCTTAATTCTATCGTAATTATATACATAAATCAATCAAAAGTTTTAAAATGGCATAGAGTTCTGGAAAGATTCTGGAGAAAGGGTAGGGTTACACCATTTTTTGTAATAAATACAGGCTCTAATTCATTGTGGCAAAACTCAGAAATTTCATTTGCATTATTTCTTAAATTTGATATAGGTCTTATTCTTGGCATATCATCTCTCCTTAATATCATAATTTACAACATTATTATATCATAATTCTGATATTACTGTCAATTGAAATAAAATAACAAGATGAAGAGGTTCTGGGGACGGACCTTCCCTATTCATTTATTTTAAAATTAATCTCTCTTACTAGTTTATAAATTGTTGATGAAGGACACATTTCTGATGGATTTATTATACAATCATTAACAAATTGATTATACTTTTGTTCTGCAATTTTAATAGCTAATTTTTCATTTCCATACTTATTTAAATATTAATTGTGCATTCTTGGTATTAACAGTAGAATTTAAAAATGTCAGTATCATATTTCTAACTAAAATGAGATCCTTCACTACGTTCAGGTAAGCAGCGAACCAAAATCATGATTTTCGATTTTGCGTTCATCGCTTAGTTTGTTTATCTAATGACATAAAAGGGGAATCAATAATCTGAGGGCAGGCTATGCCTGCCCATTAACTTTTTATTCATATTTTAAAACTTTTACTCCTACTGCAAAGAATATAACCCCCATTGCTAAAAGCACTATTGTTGGAAGTATGGCTGCTTCAAAGCCCATGCTGTTGCTTGCAATGCTTTCTATTCCTTGTATTGCCCATTTTTGAGGAGTAAGCTCTGCTAAAAACAGCAATGCTTTGTTATTTACTATATCCAGCGGCCACATGCATCCCCCAAGCATTGAGGTACTTGTTAATACTACCGGTACTATTGCACTTAACTGTCCTTGTGTTTTTACAAAACTCGATATCATCAATCCCAATGATGTAACTGTGAATATAAATGCAGCACAAACCATTAAAACTCCAGCCATGCTGTTTCCCCAGTCAACTCCAAGCAAATATTTGCCGGCTAATATGAGCACACCTATTTGAACGGCGCCTACCAAGTATGCTGCGACCATGCTTCCTCCAAGAATAGAAGCTTTTGAAACTGGAGATATGAGCATTCTCTGCCATGTTTTGTACTGTTTATCATTTAATATGGTACCTATCCCAAAAACCATGGTGTACATGGAGAAAAATAATGTAAATCCTATCATGGAATGCATCATGCCGTCATATCCTGCTTCATTGTTTGTTATGCCGACGGTTGATGTTATTTTCATGGGATTTTTATATTTCCAGGAATCTATAACCTTGTCATATGCAGATAATTTCACTGCTTGTTTATCAATACCAGGCAATTGGGAATAAATGAAATCCGCA
>JBASLQ010000481.1:0-2992 GCA_049656425.1 Sedimentibacter sp. | reverse complement strand
AGTACTGACAAAGCTAAGTTTTCAGGTATGTCTGTTGGAATTTTGGCATAAATACCGCTTTCGAACAATATTGCTTTACCTTTAATATCAACTTGGTCAATTTCTTTTCTAACAGTTATTATATCTTCAATTACTAACGGAGTCAAAGATAAAGATACTAAAGTAGCAATTTTATCTCCAACTTTCAAATCTGTCTTACCCTCTAATGCAGGTCCTACTTGTTCAACAGTACCTATGAGCATTCCGCCTGATCCTGTCACCGGGTTTTGATGCTTTCCTTTTTCAGCAACAATTCCCTTCATAATTTCTTTGATTTTTTCTTCATTTCCGCCAGCTTGGTCACTTATTTGTGTGAAACTTGCAGAATCTACATTCAAAGTTTGTACATTTATCAACACTTCGTTATCATAAATTTCCATTGTATTGTCGATTTTCAAAGCTGGCTGTGGTAATACTCCTTGTGGCTCAATTACCCTGTGTGTTCCATATGGGTTTCCTTTTTTAATCATAGTGCCTCCTAAATTTAATGCTTATTGTATTAATGGGTGTTGAATATTGGGTATATTCGAATTAATATAATGCAATTATTATGCCAACTTCTAAAAAAAATATGAATAGGCATATTTCAGTGTTTCTACTTTAACAAACATGTTAACTTTTCTGCAGGTGCCGGAATTTCAGCTTTTTGATATTGCTCTATAAGCTAAATTTTGATATAATAAATAGTATACAACATAATTATTGATTTTTCACATACAATGTGAAATAATAATAAATTATTAAAAAATTTATATAATAAGAAGGATTAAAATATGGATAACAGACCTATTGGAATATTTGACTCAGGTGTTGGAGGGCTAACTGTAATGAGGGAAGTAATGGAGCAGCTGCCTTTCGAAAATATAATATATTTTGGAGATACAGCAAGGATTCCTTACGGCTCAAAATCGGAGCAAACAATTAGAAAGTATTCTTACCAATGCTCTTCCTTCCTGAAGAACAAGAATGTCAAAACTATTGTAATTGCATGCAATACAGCAAGTTCCATTGCTCTGGATAACCTTAAGAATAATTTTGATATTCCTATAATCGGCGTTATTGATCCTGGAGCAAGAAGCGCAGCAGCTGCTACTGAAACAGGCCGTATTGGAGTTATAGGAACTATTGCAACCATAAACAGTAACGCTTATCAGTCCAAAATTATGGAATATCGCCATGATGCTGAAGTAATTGGCATCCCATGTCCTTTATTTGTTCCTATTGTAGAAGAAGGATGGGAATATTCCAATGTTGCCGAACTTACAGCAGAAAAATACCTTGAAGAATTAATTGAGCATGATGTGGATGCTCTTGTGTTGGGCTGCACACATTACCCCATATTAAGGCATACAATAAAAAAAGTAGTTGGCCCCAATGTAAAACTAGTAAATCCAGCCTATGAAACAGCACGGGATTTAAAAAAAATGCTTGAAGAAAAAAATCTGCTCAATGAAAGTTTTGAAAAACCAAGATATGAATATTACGCAAGTGATGCACCAGAACGTTTAAGAAGAATTGGAGGCAATTTTTTAAAGAAAGAGATTGACAATCTTTATGAAATTGCAATAGATAACCTTTAGAAAAGGGGATGAAACATTGGACAATGTTAAAGTAAAAATTACAACAGTTCAAACTATTGATGAAGCAGGAAATGAAGATATAATTGAACTTGTTACAGAAGCAACCTTAGAATATATTGATAACTGTTTCATAATAAACTATGACGAAAGTGATATAACAGAATGTAAAGGAAGCAGAACAAGGCTTAAAATATACAAAAATAAAATGATTATGACTAAAGTCGGTACTTATTCTTCCAGAATGGAATTTGAAGAAAAAAAAAGCAGCAGTAATTTGTATACTACTCCATATGGAACATTTGATTTGGATTTTACTACAGTTATTTACGATAATTCACTTGATGAATTTGGCAAAGGTGAGGTATATGTTGAATACAAAATTGTTTTTGGTAACGCAGGAGAAAATTATAATCAAATAGAGATTAATATTTTTTAGGTAAACTAGATACGAAATAATGTAAACACGAACGTTTATGCCAGTTTTTCGGCGTATAATGCCTAATATTTGGCACATAAGAGGAGACGCATGGAAATTAAATATTTCGAAGCTTTAATTCAAGCAATCGATATTATTAATGACGGAATTCATATTGTAGATGCAAGCGGAAAAATTGTATATTACAACGTTGCAGCCAAGCAGCTTGACGAAATTGATGTTGACAAGGCTATAGGAAGACACATATTAGAGGTGTATCCATCTCTTTCATTTGAGACAAGCACACTGCTGAAAGTTCTTCGTACAGGAAAGCCAATTTACAATATTGAGCAAAACTTTATAAATTATAAAGGTGATAAAATTTCTACATTAAACTCTACTTTGCCAATTTTATATAGCAATAAGGTTGTAGGAGCTCTGGAAGTTTCGCGAAATATTACAAAAGTTAGAGAATTGTCTGAAAAAATTGTAAACTTGCAAAGAGAATTGTATGAGACTAATGAAAATATAGAAAATGTCGAGAAGCATTCAAAACCACTTGCAAAATATAATTTTCTGGATATTATCGGACAAAGCAAGGAAATGCTGAAACTTAAATCTTTAGGTCTTAAGGCAGCTATGTCTGATTCACCCGTAATGGTAGCAGGAAGCACAGGAACAGGCAAGGAACTTTTCGTTCAATCAATTCACAATTCCAGCAACAGGAGATACAAGCCATTTATTGCTCAAAACTGTGCAGCATTGCCTGCTAATTTACTGGAAAGCATTTTATTTGGCTCGGTAAAAGGCAGTTTCACAGGAGCCGAAAACAGACCTGGTTTGTTTGAACTTGCCAATGGTGGTACATTATTTCTTGATGAAATAAATTCCATGCCTTTAGAGTTGCAGACTAAACTATTGAGAGTGCTGCAAGATGGCCGAGTTCGAAGAGTAGGCT
>JBASLQ010000480.1:0-3364 GCA_049656425.1 Sedimentibacter sp. | reverse complement strand
TATTTTTTCAATGTCGTCAGTCTTATCTTCTGTCAATTCTTGTGCTTTTTTTACTGTTTCACTTGTATCAGAGAAATTCACAAGTTGATTTTTTACAAGAAAAGGTGAATTTTCATCATTTAATTTTACATCGACATTGACTGTTTGTTTTACGACGTATTTGTTACTTGATATATTTTCGAATATGCTTATTTTATATTTACCATTTCCCATCTGAAGAGGAAATGTATCAACTTCGCCTCTGTTGTTTAAATCATAAGTATATTTCTCTGAATCCTTTTGAATAATAACTTTTAATTTTTTTTCTGTAACATTTAGATACCTTACATTTATATATCCTTTGTCAATATACGTTGCATCAACTTCTGATTTTGAGCCTGTATAGATTTTTTCTGCTCCAAAACATGTTGTATTAATTGCAAGAAACAATACAAGTATTAAAACTGAAGTAATTGTAATCTTTATTTTTTTCATAATATGTCTCCTATATAAAATAAAAAACTTTGTTGTTAGAGAAAACAGCAAAGCTATAATTAATGTACAAATACTTGTACAGCAACTGGCTATCATACCTAAATTGGTTTAGACCCTATAGTTTTGCGTCATTTTCTTTAGAAAATTTTGCCTATTTATTTAGATTAAGATATCATATAAGGAATTATTTGTCAATATTTATTTATATGGACAATAAAGTCAGTTCCTTTTAATAACCTTGAGATATCAGAAGTTTCTTAAGTAGTGTCCGTGATTGAAATCATATCTGTCAAACATGTCAGAATGAAATCTTTTTTGTCATACTTGTAACCTTAACTTAGATTTAAAAACTTAGAGAAACACTTTTAATAATTGCTCAAATAATAATTGACAAACTACAAATAGGAGAATATAATAAATAATCATATATGAAAGGTTATTCAAGTGTTCAAGTTATAAAATGGGGGTGGTAATATGACTAAGAATAGAAATACAATCGAAAGATGCGATTGTGAAGTTATACATGAAGAAACTGTAAATCAGGTTAAAGGCAAAATGCCTCAAGAAGAAACTTTATATGACTTGGCAGAATTATTTAAAGTATTCGGTGATTCAACAAGAATTAAAATACTTTGGGCTTTGGATGAAGCAGAAATGTGTGTTTGTGATATTTCAGTATTATTGAATATGACACAATCAGCAATTTCTCACCAACTTAGAGTTTTAAAGCAAGCTAAATTAGTAAAAAACAGAAAAGAAGGAAAGGTTGTATATTATTCTTTGGATGACGAACATGTAAAGCAGATATTTGACCAAGGTTTAACTCATATTAATGAGAATAATTAATTAAAATTAGGAGGACGTTATAATGAAAAAGAAATTTATACTAGAAGGATTAGATTGTGCAAATTGTGCAGCAAAAATTGAAAAGGCAATAAATGAGATTGATGGGGTAAAGGAAGCTACAGTTAACTTTATGACTACAAAACTTGTTATTGATGGAGAAGATGAAAAAATGCCAGTGATAATAGAAACAGCTGAAAAAATCGTTAAAAGTATAGAACCAGATACAGTTATGAAAAAGGCTTAATGTAATATCAATAACATTAAGAAATATTAAAATTTTTTTAAAACAATACTTGAATAGATGTTCAAGTATTGTTTTAAAACGATGTAGATTATTTGGAATATAAAAAACTAAATTATAAATAATAAAAGGAGAATGTTAAAATGAAAAAGAAATTCATACTTGAAGGACTGGATTGTGCAAATTGTGCTGCAAAAATAGAAAAGGCAATTAATGAACTTGATGGTGTTAAGGAAGCTACAGTTAACTTTATGACCACAAAACTTGTTATTGATGGTGAAGATGAAAAAATGCAAACAATAATAGAAGCAGCTGAAAAGATAGTTAAAAATATAGAGCCTGATACAGTTATGAAAAAGGCTTAAAGGAGTTAATGGAATATGAAAAAACAAATTTGGCGAATAATAATCGGAGCTGTAGTATTAGCTATAGCAGCAATATTTAATTTAAATAATAATTGGTTACAAGTTGCTCTATTTATAATAAGTTATATTATTGTAGGTGGAGATGTAGTAAAAAGAGCGGTTAGAAATATTTTTAGAGGTAAAGTTTTTGATGAAAACTTTTTAATGAGCGTGGCAACAATTGGTGCGTTTTTAATCGGTGAGTATCCAGAAGGTGTTGCGGTTATGCTTTTTTATCAAGTAGGTGAACTGTTCCAAAGTTATGCAGTTGATAAGTCAAGAAAATCAATAGCGAGCCTTATGGATATCAGACCTGATTATGCAAATGTAAAAAGAGGAGAAGAACTTGTAAAGGTTGACCCTGATGAAGTTCAGATTGGAGATATTATTGTAATTAAAGCAGGAGAAAAGATTCCTCTTGATGGAAAAATCATAGACGGAAGTTCTATGATCGATACATCTGCACTTACTGGAGAGTCTGTTCCTCGCGAGGTAGAAGTAGGAAGTGATATTTTAAGTGGATGTATTAATATTAATGGAGTTATTACCGCTGAGGTTACAAAGGAATTTGGAGAATCTACAGTTAGTAAAATCCTAGACTTGGTTGAAAATGCAAGCAGTAAAAAATCTCAATCAGAACAGTTCATCACTAAGTTTGCAAGATATTACACTCCGATTGTTGTAGTTATTGCTGTTATACTTGCTATTGTACCTCCTCTTGTAATAGAAGGAGCTAAATTTAGTGATTGGATATATAGGGCTTTATCATTTCTTGTAGTTTCGTGCCCATGTGCTTTAGTTATTTCAATACCTTTAAGTTTCTTTGGCGGAATAGGCGGAGCTTCTAAAAAGGGTGTTTTAGTAAAAGGAAGTAACTATCTTGAAGCATTAGCTAAAACAGAAATTGTTGTTTTTGATAAAACAGGTACATTAACAAAGGGAGTATTTAATGTTCAGGAAATTCATTCGGAAGGAATTTCTAAAGAAGAATTATTGGAATTAACAGCATACGCTGAAAGTTATTCAAATCATCCAATATCTTTGTCACTAAAACGTGCTTATGGTAAAGAAATTGATAATGGAAGAATTTCAAATGTAGAAGAGATATCAGGTCATGGTGTTAATACAATAGTTAATGGAAAAAATATTTTGGCTGGTAACATTAAACTAATGAAAAAATATAATATCCCTTACTTTGAATTTGAATTAGTTGGAACTGTTGTACATGTTGCAGTTGATAACAAATATGCTGGATATATTGTTATAGCAGATGAAGTAAAGGAAGATTCTGCACAAGCAATTAAAGAATTGAAAGCTGCCAACATTAGACAAACAGTTATGTTAACAGGTGATTCTAAAAGTGTAGGTGCAAAAGTTGCTAAGGAACTTGGGCTTGATA
>JBASLQ010000479.1:0-3021 GCA_049656425.1 Sedimentibacter sp. | reverse complement strand
CACATTGCAGCCAAAATTTTTTAATATTTCTGCATGTTTCTCAATTAAAAGTTTTGCAAAAGCCTGCCCTACATTTCCAAATCCCAGTATGGCAATTTTAACATTACTATTAGTTATTTTCATATATACTCCCTCAAAGTTATATTTTAAAGAACGGAAAATATATCCGATCTATCGCTGTGGATATAACAAATAGACTAAAATATAAGGTAATTGCGATAACCCTACATCCACCATATTAATGCTGACTTTTGAAGAAGCAATATTCCCAAGTGTGCTTCCTCCCGGCATATCAGAACGGTTAGTATAATTTTGATATGGTATGTCAGCCTTTGTGCAATATCCTTTAAATAAAGCAGAACTTACTGCATCCGTTGTATATTTCTGATTTGCATTATGCTTGATTACTATTCCTTCATTCATATATACACGATTTGTTGAATCGCTGATTTCCGGATGATTTGGATGAACTGCATGAGCATTGTCTGCAGAAACCATAAATGAAGAAGATAAAGCACAAAGGTAATCTTCGTTTGTTTTTCCTAAATTATCATTTAATCTTTTTAATACATGTTCCAAAAATGTAGATGCTGCTCCTTGTTTTGTTCCGCTGCCTACTTCTTCATTGTCAAAGCAGCAGTATACATTGATGGAATTTGAATTTGATCCTTTTAAAAATCCTTTCAACGTTGAATATGCACATTGCAAGTTGTCTAATTTTGGTGAAGACATAAACTCGCCGTCACTTCCCCAAATACAAGGCTCGGCTCTATTATACAAAAACAAATCTGCGCTTATTATGTTTTCTTTATTTGCATCGGCATATTCAGAAACAATATCCATAAAATTATCTTTTCCATTATCTAATGATCCATACAAAGGCATTAAATCAATTTGTTCATTATATTTCATTGATGAATTAACTTCTTTGTTCATATGAATTGCTACATTTGGAATTAAAACTAAATCCCTATTAATATTTACAAGCTTTGTTCTAAGGCAGTCTTCATTTTTAACAATTATTCTTCCTGCGACAGATAAAGGTCTGTCAAACCATGAGGAATAAATCATTCCCCCATATTTTTCCGTATTTAACTGAATATATTTTTTGCCGGATTCAATTTTAAAATTTTCCTTTATTTTAAATGATGGAGAGTCACAGTGAGATGCTGCAATATTAAAGCTGTAGCCATCCAAACTTTCTCCTGTTTTAAAAGCTATAATTGAAGAAGAGTTTCTTGTTACATAATATTTTTTGCCTTGTTTAATATTCCATTTTTTGCTTTCCAACAATTCTTCAAACCCTTCGGCTTCAAGTTCATTTTTTATAGCTTCTACAGCATGAAAAACACTCGGGCATTTTTTTATAAAATTCAATAATTGTTTTGACGTTTCTAAATACATTTTCCACCTCTTATATTGCTAAATAATTTCATTTAATTACACATATATTATCTTACATTTTCTTCTTTTTTTCAATGTATATATGTAATCTGTCTAAAATTTGTTTTGAATACAAAAAAATAGAGCAATATGCTCTACATTTCTCATTTGGTTAAAATGGTGCAAACCCTTGGTCTGCCCACCATTCTTCTTTTAATAAGTTATATTGTTCACTGAACTGCAGTAAATGAATTTTTTCCCAGCTTAATAATATGTCAAACAACTCCTTGCCGGCTTGTGAAGATACTTTTTCTTTTGCTTTTTCATAAAAGTCAATGGAACTTTGTTCCATTTGCATTCCTATGCCAAATACAGACATTGCTATGGAAGTATTATTTTTATCAACTTTGCTCCAACGATAAATTTCAGGTGAAGGAACAACTATACCCGAATCCAGTATGTTGTCAATCTTAACTTCTCCGCCATCGCTTAATTTAGTCCACAGTTTTTTTAAATAATCCGCATGTTTCTTTTCTTCATTTGCTAATTCGAAAAATGCTTCTTTTGTTCCTTCTGAATCAGCTTGAACACTTGCCATTTTGTAGAATTCATACCCTTCAATTTCATTTAATACAGCTTGTGAAATTATTGAAAGTTCTTCTTTATACATATTCCCTCCTAATTATATACAATAATATATATTGATTATACCACCCATCAAAAATTTTAAACATTAATCGCAAATATCATAAAAAAATTTATACTTCATTTGCGATTATATTATTGCTATTTAGAATTTTTATTAAATTATCTCCCTCACCATTTATATACTCTCCAAAATTATTAAATGACCACTTCACATTTCCATCCAGAAAATCTAATGATTCTACAAATGCATTTATTGTCACATCTGAAACTTCATCAAGCCTGACATTTATGTTGTTGACTCCATCAAATAACCATTCGTTGTTAAAATTATTATATACTAAGTCAAGATTGTAGCAATCCGTTACTTCTACATCAATATTTTGGGGCAAAAATATTTCTATGTTATTAGAATTTGAATAACTACTATTATTATTTCTATTGTTGATAGAGTAAACATATAAAGTATTACCGGATTTTTTATACTTTATATACTCCTCAGAACTTAACTGTTTTGCTTCTTCCTCACTTGCAGCATAAATATTAAGCATACAAATACCGCTTATTTTATTATCTTCTGTAGCTCTGATAACTATATTATCTGTTTCATTGATAATTATTTTATTTATACTTTCATCAATTGTATATTCATTTAGAACTGTATCCATATTATAATTTTCAGACAACACCATGTTTTGTAATCGATACATCACTCCAATTTCAGTTGCTGCATATATTCCGATATTTACAAATAAAATTACAGAAACAATAAAGATACATCATATTTTATTACTATATTCTCATCCTTAGATGAATATCTGAACCATAATATTTCCAGGCATAATAATATTAATATTAGAGGCCATATTTTAGATACCATATTTATGGCTGATGACTGATTGACTTGTGACATAAATAATATTGTTCCTGATACAACCAGTACAATTCCCATAGAAATAGTTCCTACCCGTTTAATCTTCATCAGTACTATCT
>JBASLQ010000478.1:0-6201 GCA_049656425.1 Sedimentibacter sp. | reverse complement strand
CTTTTGATGAATACCGTTCAAAATAATTGAGATATTAAAGTAAATAATAAAGTACTGCTGAGAAATCAGCAGTACTTTATTATTTATGCAAATATTGTTTTATTTATGAAAAATATTCAAGCATTTCTTTTTTTCTTGACAAGAAAGCACATACCGTATATACTTTGAATATCAAATAAATAGATATCAAAGACATTGGAGTATATATGGAATTAAAAGAATTGAAAATCGGAAATTTAACTGCTAAGCTTCCTATTATTCAAGGAGGCATGGGCATTGGTGTATCATTGTCAAACCTTGCATCTGCTGTGGCAAATGAAGGAGGAATCGGCACAATATCAGGAGTACAAATTGGTTTCAGAGAACCTGATTTTTTTACAAATCCGGTTGAAGCAAATTTAAGAGCAATTGGCAGTGAAATAAAAAAAGCAAGAGAAAAAACTAAAGGTATTATAGCAATGAACTTAATGGCAGCTATGAACAACTATGAACTATACGTTAAAAAGGCTGTTGAAGAAAAAATAGATTTAATAGTTTCAGGAGCAGGACTACCGTTGGTGCTCCCTAAATTGGTAAAAGATTCTGCAACTAAAATAGCACCAATAGTTTCTTCAGCAAAAGCTGCAAGAATAATAATTAAAAGTTGGCTTAAACATGATAAACTTCCCGATGCTGTTATAGTTGAAGGACCATTGGCCGGAGGGCACTTAGGGTTTAAGGCAGATGATCTCCTTGAAGGCAAATGCATGATATTAAAGGACATTGTAGTTGAAGTAAAACAATTAGTTGCTTCTTTTGAAGAAGAATACAATGTGAAAATTCCTGTAATAGCTGCCGGTGGCATAAGAACAAAAGAAGATATTCTGGAACTTGCAAAAGCAGGAGCAGACGGATTTCAGCTGTCAAGTATTTTTGTCCCTACTGTTGAATGCGATGCTCATGAAAATTTCAAACTTGCATACATTAATGCAAAAGATGGTGATCCAATAATAATTAAAAGTCCTGTGGGAATGCCTGCAAGAGCAATCCCAACAAACTTTTTAATAAATTCAATGAAGAACGGCTGTATTGTAAATAAATGCTTCAAGTGTATGCCTAATTGTGATCCTTTAACTATTCCATACTGTATATCAAAAGGATTGATAGATGCAGTTCAAGGAAAAGATGGTCTTATTTTTTCAGGTGCAAATTTAGGAAATATAAATAAAATGACAACAGTTAAAGAAGTAATCAATAATTTAATTGGTTAGTTAAATTAGAATATAAGAGGGCATGCATTATAATGCATGCCCTCTTATAGTCTAATTAGAAATAAATTCCTGCAATCAATGAAATTGTGCACTTTATTGATAAAACAATAATTCTGTTTATGAAAGAACATTGTTATTTATGCTTGACTCAAGGCAAAAATACATTTATACTTGTATTTAGTATAGCACTTATGATTATTTTTAATAAAAATATAATCACAGCAATATTATAATATTAACTATTATAAAGGGGGTTTGTTAATGAGAGGAGATACATTTCAAATTTTTATTTCAATGATTATATACATGGCTGTTGTTTTAGGTATAGGATTGTATTTTGCAAAACGTGCCAATGAAAGCAGTGAAAACTATTTTTTAGGAGGCAGATCACTGGGACCATTAGTTACAGCTATGAGCGCAGAAGCGTCTGATATGAGCGGCTGGCTGTTAATGGGTCTTCCGGGAGTAGCATACTGGTATGGCTTGAGCGATGCAGCATGGACAGCTATAGGACTTGCGGCAGGAACTTACTTGAACTGGCTTCTTGTTGCTAAAAGACTTCATAATTATTCAGTTGTTGCAGGTGACTCCATAACGCTTCCTGATTTTTTCAGCAATCGTTTTAAAGAAAAAAATAAAGTAATAATGATTATTTCAGCAATTTTTATTTTGGTGTTCTTCACTGTTTATGCTTCAAGTTGTTTTGTTACTGTTGGGAAACTTTTTAACATATTATTTGGATTTAAATATCAGTATATGATGATTGCCGGCGCTGCATTTGTATTGTTTTATACTTACATTGGCGGTTTTCTGGCAGAAAGTGCTTCGGATACAATGCAGGCATTTGTAATGATTATTGCACTAGTAATAATATTAGTTATTGGTACCTCTGCAGCAGGGGGAGTAATGACTGTTGTTGATAATGCAAAATCAATACCCGGTTTCTTTGAATTTTTTGGTATTGCTTCTCCAACTGTAGTAGACGGAACGCAGCAAATTGTCAATGGGGTTCCTCAGTTTGGCGAGGCTGGAAAATATGGATTGTATACAATATTATCCACTTTAGCATGGGGGCTTGGTTATTTTGGAATGCCTCAGGTACTTCTTAGATTTATGGCTATAAGAGATGCTGGAGAACTTAAGCAGTCAAGGCGCATTGCAACTGTATGGGTTTTAATTTCCCTTGGAGCTGCTGTTGCTTTAGGAATAATAGGAAGATCCGTTTTCCTGGCAGAACTTTTAACATACAGTGAATCTGAAAGCATTTTTATTGTGCTTTCATCAAAATTGCTGCCTTCAATGATGGCAGGATTTGTAATGGCAGGTATATTAGCAGCAACCATAAGTTCATCAGACTCATACTTGTTAATAGCAGCTTCTGCATTTTCTAAAAATATATATCAGCATTTGATTAAAAAAGATGCAACTGATAAACAAGTTATGAATGTATCAAGAATTATATTGGTGCTAATTTCTGTAATAGGAATTGTAATTGCACTTGATGAAAACAGTGTTATTTTTACAATAGTATCTTTTGCCTGGGCAGGATTTGGTGCTACATTTGGTCCAATAACAATATTTTCTTTGTTCTGGAAAAGGACTACAAGAGAAGGAGCTATTGCAGGAATGCTTTCCGGCGGCATAATGGTTTTCTTATGGAAACTTGTTCTTAAGCCAATGGGAGGAATTTTCGGAGTGTATGAACTGTTGCCTGCATTTATTATATCTTGTATATTCATATATGCTGTGTCGAAAATGACAGATGAGCCTTCTTTGGAAATTCAAGAAGAATTTGAACTGGTAAAGAAAAAGTCATCTGAAAATTAAATTAAAAGGACTGAGCAATTCAGTCCTTCTCATATTTCCTCGTTTTTATTTAAAATTAATAGCATATACCCATTCTTGTTTTCTATGATTAAAATCCATCATATTATTTCAGAAAGTCAATAGTGCGTATGCCCTAACACTATTTTTTTGATTATATAAGTTTTACCAAATCAATAATTAAATTGCAGAACCAATGTTTTTATGATATAATTTATTAAAATATAGATGGGTAGGAGGTATTATGAAAAATAAAATATTAAATAAAATATTGTTGTTAACAGTTGTGCTTTCTCTTTTGTTGACAATGACTGCTAATGCTGTTGCATTTACTGATATATCAACTCACTGGGCAAAAAGCTATATAGAAAGAGTTGCTGCAAATGGGCTGGTTTCAGGGTATGACAATGGTACATTCAAACCGGACAACAATGTAACCGTTTTGGAGTCTTTAGTTATGATATCCAGACTCTATGATATTGATGATGATATAAAAGATGAAATTATAGAAAAATATGAGCCTGCTTTAGAAGATATGTCAAATACATTGTACAATGAATGGTCCTTTGAATATCTGTCAGTTATAATTGAACTTGGAGTTGTATCTGAACAAGGAATTGAAGATATGTTTGCAAAGAAAACTATTTTCCAGGATGCAAGCAGAGAAGAAATAGCTGTACTTCTTGCAAAAGCTCTGATGCTTGAAGATGAAGCAATAAGTCTAAAGGCATACTTGTTACCTTTTAACGATGCATCACAAATAACTGAGAGCGCAAAAAAATATATATACATAATGTATAAGAATGATATACTTAAAGGAGATAGCGAAAAAAACATTAATCCTACAGACAACATAACTAGGGCTGAAATTTCCGTATTGTTGGACAAGGCATATGATTACATCGAAGAAAATGACGTCTATCCGGAATTTGATGATTATGAGGTAACTACTTCTTTAAGCGGTATTATAACAGAAGTTTCATCTGGAAAAGCGGAGTCATACATATATGTTAAAAATGATAATGAAGTTGAAAGCATAGTAAAAATTAACGATGATACAAATATAACTTTAAACAGCAAAGATGCGGATTTTGAAGATTTAGATGAAGACATGCTGGTTAACTGTAAAATAAATAAGGAACGAGTTGCAGTAAGTTTAGAAGCAGACAGTTCTTCAGAAGTTGTAAAGGGAGTTATTTCATACGTTGCATATGCATCTCCTGCAAAAATAACTATAATAGATGAAGATGATGACAAGCAAACATTTGATGTTACTTCAGATACAGTTGTTTACATCGACGGTAAAAAATCAGAAATGAAAAACCTAGATGAAGATGATGAAGTTACATTGCTTTTAGAAGATGATAAAGTTTATCAAATTAATTCAGTGAGCAGGCTAAAATATTATGATGGTACAATAACTGCAATTGATTATGCTAATTACCCGATTAAAGTTTCAATAAAAACTGAAGAAGGAATACTTAAAACATTCACATTTAGCAGTGATGTTGAAGTTACAAGAAATGACGACGAGTCAAGCTTTGATCAAGTCAGAGTTGGAGATGAAGTTACAGTTACAGCAGAATATGATGAAATGATAGGAATAAACACAATAGCTGCAGAAGCAGAAATGAGCGGAACCATAAAAGAGATTTTAATAGGTACTGATAACAAAATTAAAATTGCTGATGAAGACGGCAATGTAAAACAATATACAGTGAGCAACAATGTAATAATTACAATCGGAAACACTAATGGTTCAATATATGATTTGAGACTTGGATACAATGTCAATATCAATACATCCGGTGACGAAATAGTAACAATGGAAACTTCCCAGCTTCAAACAGCTAAGAGTTTTACTGGAAAAGTAGTATTTATAAATTTGGATGACAAACTGATAATGATGCAAAATGTTAAAGAAAACGGGCAAACAGAGCTCATTTACCTGACAGTTACAAACAGCACAAAAATATTCAATACAGCAGGCGAAACGAAATACTTTAAGGATTTAACAGAAGGAAAAAGCATATTGAGTACTGCTATTTCCCAGGGCGGAGAATATGTGGCAGCAAGCATAATGATACAATAAGCAAAAGCATCTGGGGACAGATGCTTTTTTGCTCCTAATGACAAAGAATGGAGATGAAAATATGAGAAAAACAACTATGATTTTATTGCTGACTTTGGTAACAGCTTTTATTGCAGCTGGATGCACAAAATTACCTGCATCTCAGGAAACAGGTGTTAAACCTTTTGAGTATGAAGGAATTCTAAGTTCAGAAGAAATGAAAAAAGAAAATAAAAGTTTAAAAGGTGAATTGGAAAGTACTAAGACTGAACTGGAAAAAATGGAAAAAGATTATTTAAGCTTAGCAAAAAACAATGAATCAATAATTTCTAAACTTCAAGAAGCGGAGTCGAAATTAAATATTGTGGAAAATAACAATATACCTAAGTTTAATTCAGAAAAAACTGACAAGAATAGTATTGAAACATATTTAAATGACAGCAAAAATGTATTGGATGACAGTTACAGAGGAATTGAAATAATTCAATCCGGTGACAGCGGAATTTTGTTCAGTACAGTTGGATATGGGAACAACTTCAATCAAATATTCATGTGGGAAGTTGGGCAAAATGAACCAGTATTAATAAATGGAGCATCTTATGACAAGAACGGCAGCTGGAAGTGGCTTTTAGAAAATAAATACATTATTATAGAAAGCGGAGAAAATAAATCAGAAAGGAAAGTTCTTGATGTGGAAAACAAAAAAATTGCAAGCACATTTGAATCTAAAGAAGATATTTATTTGCTCCCTGGAACAACGACGGTATTAATGCAAAAACCAAGTTCAAATACTTTCGCTCTTTATAATTTTATAACTTCTGACGAAAAAGAATTGGACCTTGATTATAAAAACAAATATACAAATTTTGTTGTTGATGAAGAAAAAAATGAAATTACATTTAAAGGAACATATACAAATGACAGCAGCGTAGAATATTTTGTTCAAGCAACAATTAATATTGAAAAAATAAAAGAAAATTATGAAATAAATAGTTCAGATGAAATGATTGAAACAGAAAATGAAAATGATACGAATAGTACGGACAATACAAATAA
>JBASLQ010000477.1:0-1737 GCA_049656425.1 Sedimentibacter sp. | reverse complement strand
AACATTGTATCAATTTTAATGCCTCCATACTGAGACTGTACCACTGATGACAATCCTAATGAGAGTGCAAGAGAGACAAGAAATTTCTCTCCTCCGGATAAACCGGCAACTCCTCTTTTTTCACCTGAATAACCGTCAAAAACTTCAAGCTCCAGGCCTGCTTTTCTTGATCTTCCGCTTCCTTCCAGTGTCCTGCAAAGCTGGTATCTGCCATCATGCACATTTTTTAAAAGACGGTTTGCTTCAACTGTTACAGAAGTGAGCATTACACCAAGTACATAACGCCTTAAACTTATTCCTTTGTCACCTCTAAGGGTAATTCCAAAGCTGTAATAAGTATCATATTTGTGCATTAACTCCTGTAATATTTTTTGTTCTTTTGAAATTCTTTTTATTATTGCTTCTAAGCGATTTTTCCTGTCCATTTGCAATGCAATTTGCTTTTCATATTCAGTGATGCTTTTTTCAAGCGAGGAAACTGCACTTTTAATTACATCCAAGTTTGGTTTTGTTTTATTTTCGGTTAGTTTTTTGAGTTTTTCTAAGTTTTTGGCAACAGAACCTTTTTCAATAATGTAAATTTGAATTTGTTTGTCCCAATCATCAAGCATATCCTTATTAACTAAATAAGATTTAAATTCTGCAGTATCAGCAAAATTGTTTAATTTAAGTATTTCAAGATATTCTGATTTAGCTTCATTATAATCAGAAAATATTTTTTCGGACTGTTCCTTTAAGTATATTAAACTTGTACCGGATGAACTTAATGCTTTGTCTGCATTGTTGTACTGCTCAGTAAGGGTTGTAAGCTTATTTGAATATTTGTTTATTTCAGTTGCAAGAGCATTAATTTTATTTATTAAATCAGTTTCACTTTCAATGCCGTTTATTTTACGTTCACTAAGTGAATTGAATTTAGCCTGACTTTCCTCCTTTAACTTGCTTTGTACAGATAAATCATTATTAATTGCAGTTAATTCACTTTCAAGTTTACTTGTTTGCTCAGTAAGTTTTGCTTCTGTTTTAATAATTTCCTGTAATTTATTTATTTCTGATTCGGCTGTTTTAAGGTCATTGTATATATTTTCCTTATAATAGCTATTTAAGTTTTTAGAAAGCTCGTCAATTTCATTTTGAAGTTCTTGAATTTTTTCAGTTTTTGATGTTTTTGCTGCATCTTGTTTTGCAATAATGTTGTTAAGTTCTATTGAATCTTCATTTAATTTATCCAGTACTGAACGCAAATCATTTATTTGCGAGGAATCAACAGTGCTTTCAGATTTTAATGCTTTTCTGGGATGATGTATGCTGCCGCATACAGGGCATTCCTTTCCATCCTCAAGTTCTTCGCTTATCAAGTATGCAGCCTGCTCAATGTATTTATTATACAAACTGTCATATTTTTTCTTTTGCAATATAAATGAATTTTTGCATTTTTCAAGGTCTTTATTCAATTCATTCAATGTATTGTCTGCTTTATTAATTTCTAACTGAATCATTTGAACTTCAGCTGTTTTTTTATCTAATATATTAAATTTTTCAGCTTTTTCCTTTAATTCAGGAAGCTTCAAACTGTAATTATTAAATATGAAGTCTTTCATTTCAGAATATTTCTGCAGTTTTTCTTTAGCTGCATTTAAAAGCTTTTGTTTTTTTGCTTCTTCATTACTAAGGTATTCATATTTTTGGTTTTGTTTGTCAGCATCCGATTTAAAACCGGTTATTTGGCTATATACT
>JBASLQ010000476.1:0-6922 GCA_049656425.1 Sedimentibacter sp. | reverse complement strand
GGGTTAGGGCATACAAAAAACCTCTCATCTCTATATACATCTAGATGTATATAGGGACGAAAGGTCTTTCGCGGTACCACCCTATTTTACGATAAAAAAATATCGCCTCATTCAAGTCGAAAAAACTATATGTTTTTTGAACTCTATTCTTATAACGCAGAAATACGTCTTCGTCTACTGTTTCTTCGACTCAGAAGCTCAGGAGTGATCATTTATATCTTATAACACCGATTTTCACCACACATCGGCTCTCTGAAGTTATGTTAGGATATCTTTGTCTCCGTCAAAGCTTTTTTTAACTTTTTTTTGATTATACACAGTGGGAAAGAACTTGTCAACACTTTTTTTAAAAATAATTTTAAATCCATAATTATAAATAATTTTAAATAATTTTAAATAATAATTTTAAATAAATTTAAATAAATTTAAATTCCCGCCATTAAAAATAATGGCAGGCTGATTTTACTGACGTATTAATTTTAGAGCATTAATTATTTTAGGAACAATTTGTTTTTTCCTTGAAACGCATTTATCAACATAAATTCCCTGAAATACTTCTTCTTCCGCAAATATACCTTTAACGAGCCTTTCCTTTCTTGATGTGTAGAATATGTACGAACCTTCGTTTACAATATCTGTTACAGCCAAAATCAATAAAAAATAATCCTTGTCCTCTGTAATATTGTCTATTAGTTTTATGAACTCTTCTTTTTTGCTCATGATTTGATTTATATCCAATGTAAATACTTGAGAAATTCCCACATTCTTATATTCCAAGTTAAACTTTTTGAAATCCTGGTATATAATTTCTTCCATTGTTTTTCCTTCAAGGGATGTCCCCTCTTTGAACATTTCCATTGCATATTTATACAAATCAATATCCACAATTTTCAAGAGATTGTCTGCTGCATTTCTGTCTCTTTCTGTTGTTGTAGGTGACTTAAACAACAAAGTGTCTGATATTATTCCGGACAGCATGAGACCTGCTATATCTGCTCTTATTTCCACATTGCTTTCTTTGTACATATGATAAATAATTGTGTTAGAGCTTCCAACAGGACTATTTCTGAAGCTTATTGGAATTACAGTTTTAATATCACCTATTTTATGATGATCAATTACTTCAAGAATTTCTGCTTCTTCAAGGCCATCTGCACTTTGGTTCATTTCATTGTGGTCAACAAGTATTACTTTTTTCCTTTGAGGATTGATTAAATGATTTCTGCTCAGAAGTCCAAGATATTTTTTATTTTTTGATATTACAGGAAATTTTGAATGCCTTGACTGCTCAATATCTTCCTTGCAGTCATTTAAATAATCTTCTTCAAAGAACATCATAATATCCTGACTTTTCATAATATCTTCCACATATTTTGAAAGAGAAATATTTTTTGAAGTATAATATGTCTGATACGCTGTGCTTATAATATTTACTTTATTTTTAGTTGCCATGTGAATTAAATCAGAAGGAACCTGCAAATCGCCTGTTACAATTATCAATTTTACTCCTATTTCAATTGAATACTTGATTACATCATATCTGTCCCCAACTATTACAATTGAGTTTTTACTGATTATGTCAGACTTTCTTAAAGTATTTTCTTCAAAGGATGCTACAATTATATCGCCGTCTATTATTTCATCAAATTTCAAAAGGTCTTTTCCAAGCAAAGTTTCAATTATATTGTCGTAAGAAGTGTGCAGATGTTTTTGATCTGTATTGATTAAACTCATTGCGATATCTTTCATAGTTATGATTCCGGACAAATTGCCTTCTTCATCAACTATGGGCAATGTTCTTAATTTATTTTCATTCATATTAAAATATGCAAAATGAACAGACTGATGTTTCGTAAACGGCGTAATTCTTTCAAAAGCCAAATCTTTGATTTGAATCTTTACATTGTTTAATTTTTCTGGAACTGTTACATTAAAATATTTCAATACAAATTCAGTTTCCTTGTTTACATTGCCAAGTATATATGGCTTTGATGGTTCATTTAATATGTTTTTAAGCTCCGACAGCGCTATTGCTGCACAGACACTGTCTGTATCAGGTGTTTTGTGTCCGAATATTAAATTGTATTTCATGATAACTCCTTTTCTTACTTGCTTTTAAATCTTAAATCTTTCCCATAAAATTTAAGTGGTGCAAAATTGTTAATCACTCTAGACATTATTCTGTCAGAATATGCTTCTCTCAACTGTTCAAATGACAAATTAGTTGATATAATTGTTTTCTTTTCAGTTATCAGCCTTTCGTTAATAATATTGAAAAGCTCCGCATTGGTAAATGAATTGCTGACCTCAGTGCCAAGATCATCAATTATTAATAAATCACATTCAAAAATCATGTTGTAATTAATTCTGTTTTCCTCAGTTTCATTTTGTTTATTGAACTTGTGCGTTTCTATAATTTCAAAAAGAGAAAATGCAGTTTGATAAAGTACTGAAATTTCCTTGTTTATAAGAGCATTTGCAATACAGTTGCACATAAATGTTTTACCAAGGCCTGTTCCTCCGTAAAAAAGTAAATTCATATTTGTATCATGAAAGTTGCAGCAAAAATCTTCACTTATTTCTAAAATATAATACATGTTCTGCTTTGGTGTTAACTTTTCACTTTTATAAATTTCATTGCTGAAGACACTTATATCAAATAAATCAAAATTTTCTATTTTCAGCATGTGCACCATATTGGACATAGTATACAAATTATTTATAATTTGTTTATTAAAGCAGCTGCATTTTTTACCATCCGGGGTGTATCCTGTGTCATTGCATTTATCACATTCATATTCCGGTTCAAGATAATTGTCTGCAATATTGTACTGTTCATATATCTCTTTTCTTTGTTTTTTTAAATACTCAATTTCTTCTCTTATATTTAAAATCTGTTCTTGTAAATTTACTGGATTAGACAAAAAAAGCTTTGACAAATTTATGCTTGAAAGTTTAATTTGTTTTTCAATTTCTTCCAGGCGAGGAATTTTATCTTGAAGTTTTTCTCTTTTCATGTCAGAATTGTGAGCTGCTTTAAGTCTCTTCCTATTATATTCAGTCATGATATTTTCAATTATTTGTTTATTCATTGCCCTCATCTCCCTCTTCTGGCGATTTAAGACCTAATTTATTGAGCTTGTTCTCAAATCTTTTTCTGACAATTTTTTCAATATCTTCTTCTGAATAATCTTCACTTTGAATGAAATTATGAAATTTATTTTTATTCTTTGCAGTTTCCTTGGATGGTTTTACTTTTACTTCAGGTTTTTTGTCATTTTTAAGATCGTCTATTGTTTTAAATCCATTTTTATACCATTCGCTTAATATTTTATCAAAATAATTTATATTTGGATTATTGATTTTTGTTGAATTTTCCAGACACCTTAAAACCATCTCCATGGAGAAGCCCCATTCGTCAAACCACCTGTCAATAGTTTTCATTTCAGCTTCAGTTAATGTTCTTATGAAGCCAAGTGATTTGCTTATTCTCGAATACATGGAAAATCTGTCATTTCGTTTTTCCAGATACTCAACCATTGTGTCAATATCATTAACACCTTCATCGTGCCATGCCGAAACTACTGATTCAATGTAATTTAACTTTTTAACTTTTTTATTGTTTATACAGTAACTGAAAGCTTGTGCCATAATATCCGGCTTCATTTTATAAGTGTTTAGCCATGTTACTATTTTTTGTTTTTCAGTAATTTTTAATGGTCTTCCAAACATTTCTTCAATTTCTTCCATCATTTTTTTATTATCAGATCCTCTGTTGGATAATATAAGTTCATCATTGTCCACATAGTTGTTTTTTTCTGGTATGCTTTTTGCAATGTGTTTGTAGACATTATCAATATAAAACTGTTTGAGATTCACAAATTCAATTATATAATTATACTCATCATCCGTTTCATACTTAATTATTATGCCCTCTTTTTCCCAGTACGTCCATGCATTTAATACATCAGAAAGTGGTAATTTCAAGTTCTTTGCAATTGTATCATTGTTAAAATTTTGTTGTTTGTCCCTTGCATATTTATAGCCCAAAAGATACACTTTAACATATGTTCCATCTGCTCCTGGCATGTAATCATTGATAAAAATATTCTCTATAGGGGTATCTCCCAAATCTATTTTCATTTCTTGAAGAATAAAATACATACTTTTCTCCTCTTTGGTAATAATATACTATAATATGATTGTAATATATTTGTAATAATCTTATTATGTTTTTGTGAAAACATTTGTCTATATATCTGGTTGACAACATAGCATGTTTAATACTATAATATTATATGATGATTGATAAAAAGTACAATATTATAAAGTATGTTTTATTATATCATTTTTTAAATTAAAAGAAAAATACTATTTTTTCTTAGTACTATAAATAACTTAAAAAGACTAGGAAGTATACTATGAAGAAACTAAATTTACTATTTATGAAGAAGCCGACTCTAAATAAGACCGATGAAATTTTTAAACAACTACCCGAAGAAAAAAAAGAAAGACAAGTTATTCCATTCTTATTAAATAAGCAAATCAAAGGCGCAATATCTCTCGCATGCGCAACTACATTAATATTAAGCGGATCCTACACTTTAAGCTACCTGGATTCCCATGAAAATAATGTATTTTCAACAGACAGTTTTTCAATATTAGCAGATGGGAAGGAACTTTGCAAGGTCAGAGATCCAGAACTGTTAGACACTGCTCTTGAAGAATTAGAACATGACTTAGAAGAAAAACACCAACATGACTTAGCTATTGAAAATAATTTTCAAATAGAACCTTCAAAGGCAAAAGATAAAGAAATAGCATCCGGAGAAGAACTTTACAACATACTTGCAGAAAATGCAAGCTATTCCATATTGGCTTTCGCAATCAATGTTAATGAAAACCAAGTTGGTATTGTAAATTCAGAATATGAAGCTAAAAATGTTATTGAAGAAGTCAAAAATTACTTCACGCAAAATTATGATGAAGAATCCATAATAGAAGTTGATACTCTGGAAAATGTAGAAATTGAGCAAATTAAAACTTCAAATACAGACATTCAAACTGCAGAAGAATTAATAAATTACATAATTAAAGGTACAGATGAAGAACAAAAATACGTAGTTGAAGAAGGAGATACATATTGGACTATCGCAGAATATTTCAATATGTCATTAGATGAATTAATATCAGCAAATCCTTCATCGGACTCAGAAAATATACAAATTGGCGATGAATTAAATTTAGTGGTTCCAAAACCATTTATAAACGTACAAGTTAAAAGAAAAGTGATTCAAGAAGAAAAAATGCCTTATGAAAAAGAATATCAATATGTATCATATATGTACAATGACGAGGAAATTGTTGAAAGACCGGGAGAATACGGCGTTTCCGAAATAGAAGCAATGGTTACAGAGCAAAACGGAATTCAAATTGCAAAAGAAACTTTATCGGAATCTGTAATATCAGAGCCTACATCAGAAATAGTAACAACGGGTACTCAGGATCCACCACCAAGGATAGGCACAGGAACTTTTATTAATCCTCTTCCAGGAGCAATGATATCATCAAGATTCGGCTCTAGAAGTGGAGGTTTCCATAGAGGTCTGGATTTAGCTAAAGCTACAGGTTCACCTATTAAAGCAGCTGATGGTGGCACAGTAATATCTTCCGGGTGGGATGGCACTTACGGCTATTCAATTCTTATAAACCACGGAGGCGGTTTCTCGACAAGATATGCACATTGCAGCGATATGTATGTATCCGCAGGCGACAAAATATATCAAGGCCAGATAATTGCAGCTGTTGGTACTACGGGAGTTTCTACAGGACCACATTTGCATTTTGAAATAATTAAATACGGATCAGTAGTAAACCCAGCATCATACATATATTAATAAAATTGAAAATAAAGCCGTTGAATAATCAACGGCTTATTATATTCATACAAAAAATTATAATTTTTAGTGAAATTTTAACTTGCATTTTTGAAGTTTTCATAATAAGATGTATAAGTATTATGAATTTAAATCATATGGGCATTAAATGAGCTATATGGCAAGACTCGCAAATTCATAAATAAAAGGATGGTATGATGATATATTTAGATTATAGATTTATGGAAGTTGCACGACCGATTATTGAGCATGAAGAATATCAGCAAATGAGATACCTTAAGCATCATGATGAAAGTGTTTTTGAACATTCCGTAAAAGTTGCATTTTATGCTTATCAAATGGCTTATAAACACAATTTAGACTGGGAATCTACAATCAGAGGAGCATTGCTTCATGATTTCTTTCTGTATAAGTTTAAGAAGTGTTTAGGCTTAAGACTGATAACAGATTCGATAAAACATGCAATAGTTCATCCCATAATAGCTTTTGATAATGCAAGCAAATATTTTGATTTAAATGAAAAAGAAGAAAATATTATAAAAGGGCACATGTTCCCTTTTGGAGTTCCAAAATCAAAAGAAGCGTGGATAGTTAGCTATGTAGATAAATATATTGCATCTTTTGAATATGCATCAAACTTCAAAAAAATGGCATTTAGCAAGAAACAACCAGCATATAATGTTGAATAAATAAATAAATTGTAAGATGTGTGAAAGCATCTTTTTTTTATGCCCTAACCCCACTTGTTCGAACGATAGTGAAGAACAAATGGCGGTAGGTCATTTGGTGAACGAAACTGCCATATGCCGAAAATAAAATATATTTATTAAAAGTGTTTATTTGTTACATATTTGGGTAATATTTAAGTATATTAATAATAAATAACTTGAAAGGGGTTGACTGCATGAAGATATCCATTTATGGCAAAAACATGCAACTCACAGATGCATTAAGAGAGGCAGCAATTAAAAAATTAAAGAGACTTGACAAATTTTTTCAGCAGGACATTGAGGCTAAAGTAGTAC
>JBASLQ010000475.1:0-7969 GCA_049656425.1 Sedimentibacter sp. | reverse complement strand
TGTCTGGCAATACTTTTTATCGGTTACAGTTATGTATATAATTTATCAGAGAAGAGGAAGTCCGGAGAGGAAATTACTACAATCTCTATTAATTATAATGCTGATAAAGATGGTGCAGATGAGGAATTAAGTGCATTAGACAAAGTGATGTCTTACTTCAATATATTCTTGGAAAAAACATTTAGTGAAAGCAGCGACGAAAGCAGCTTATTAGAAACTATAGATGAAGAACCAAAAGAAATATTCAAGACTATTGACAGTGACACAGAACCTGAAACTAAAGATCCATTGCAAATATATGACGAAAGTGAGTATGATTACTTGCAGGATGTACAAAAAGAAGTATATTTGGCTAATAACAGAAAAGAAGATTTTTTTAAGATTATTGAATCATCTTCATCCAGAAGCAGCGGTCCGAGGAACTTGTCAATTGACGCTGCTTCTGTTAATGAAAATATGAATATTATTCTTTATCATACTCACGGCACCGAGGCATACTTACCTCAGAATGAATTAAACTATCGTAACTTAGATGAGAACTTTAATGTCACGGGTATTGGAAGCAGAATTACACAATATTTAGAAAACTATGGGTTAAATATAACTCATTTGAAAGATTATAATGATTATCCGGACTATAATTCATCCTATGCAAACTCAAGTTATGCTGTGAGTCAACTGCTGTCTGACAGCAAAAAAAACATTTTAATAGATTTTCATAGGGATGGTGCTGAAGAAAATTCCGATTATGAAGCAGTTCTTTCAAAAGTTAAAACAATACATATTGACAACAAAACTGCAGCAACATGCACACTTATAATAGGAGATAAAAACGGTAATGTTGAAGAACTTAAAAAAAATGCACAGACATTGTATGACATATCTCAAGAAATGTATCCGGGGCTTTTCAGAAATATAATTATCCGGCCCGGTGCATACTTCAATCAATATCATTCAGATTATGCAATGCTCATAGAGATAGGGAGCACGCTAAATACTTTGGAAGAAGTGCAGTATTCAGCAGATTTGTTATCTGAAGTATTATTAGTGTATATTGATGAAATTAACAAATAAAGCTTTTATAATTACATAAATTTTGATATAATACCTTTACCAGTTAATTAGGGAGGTAACATTACTTGGACAGAAAAAAATACATAAGAAACTTTTCGATAATTGCTCATATAGATCATGGTAAATCAACATTAGCAGATAGATTAATAGAAAATACGGGACTTCTTTCACACAGAGAAATGCAGGAACAGATTTTGGACAACATGGACTTAGAGAGGGAAAGAGGAATAACCATAAAACTGCAGACTATAAGTCTTTTATACAAATCGCAAGACGGTCATGAATATATTCTTAATTTAATAGATACACCAGGTCATGTGGATTTTAATTATGAAGTTTCAAGAAGTTTGGCAGCATGTGAAGGTGCCGTGCTTGTTGTAGATGCGGCTCAGGGAATTGAAGCTCAAACATTGGCTAATGTTTATCTTGCAATGGATCAAAACTTGGAAATTGTACCTGTTATAAATAAAATTGATTTGCCAAGCGCAAGACCTGAAGAAATAAAACAAGAAATTGAAGATGTAATAGGGCTTGATTGTGAAAATGCACCTCTTATATCCGCAAAAGACAACATTAATATAGACCAGGTTCTGGAATCAATAGTGAGACTTATTCCACCACCAACCGGAGATGAAAATGCTCCGCTTAAAGCTCTTGTATTTGATTCATATTATGACAGCTACAGAGGTGTTGTTGCATACATAAGACTCAAGGAAGGTCAAGTTAAAAAAGGTGATAAAGTAAGAATGATGTCGACAGGCAAAACTTTTGATGTCACAGAAGTAGGAGTAGTTTCTCCTACACAAAAACCTGTAGCTGCATTGTATTCAGGCGATGTGGGATATTTGTGCGCAAGCATGAAAGAAGTAAGAAGCTGTCAGGTTGGTGATACAATAACACTTGATAATAACCCTGCAAAGGAAGCTCTTCAGGGATACAAAAAAGTAACATCAATGGTATTTTGCGGCGTATATCCTGCTGAAGGTGAAGAATATGGCAGTGTAAGAGATGCTTTGGAAAAACTGCAAGTTAATGATGCATCACTTACATTTGAACCTGAAACATCAATTGCATTAGGTTTTGGATTCAGATGTGGATTTTTAGGTCTTTTGCACATGGAAATCGTTCAAGAAAGACTTGAAAGAGAATTTGATTTAAATATAATTGCTACAACACCAAGTGTTATTTATAAAATTTATAAAACAAACGGCGAAATGGTAATTTTGCAGAATCCTACTAATATGCCTCCTGTTCAGGAAATAGAATATATGGAGGAACCGATTGTTACTGCATCAATTATGACACCTACAGAATATGTGGGAGCAATTATGGAACTTTGTCAAAATCGCAGAGGTACATTTGAAAATATGGAATACATGGAAGCTAAAAGGGTAATATTACATTATAAGCTTCCTTTAAATGAAGTTATTTATGATTTCTTTGATGCGTTAAAATCAAAAACAAGAGGTTATGCTTCATTGGATTATGAATTAACCGGATATATTCGTTCAGAACTTGTAAAAATGGATATACTGATTAATGGTGAATTGGTAGATGCTTTCTCCATAATAGTCCACGCTGACAAAGCATACGAAAGAGGAAGAGGAATTGTTGAAAAGCTGAAGGACGTTATACCGAGACATTTGTTTGCAGTACCTCTTCAGGCAGCAATCGGGGCTAAAGTAATAGCTAGGGAAACTGTCAAAGCAATGAGGAAGGATGTCCTTGCAAAATGTTACGGCGGTGATATAACAAGAAAGAAAAAACTTCTTGAAAAGCAAAAAGAAGGCAAGAAACGTATGAGGCAAATAGGCAATGTTGAAGTACCTCAAGAAGCGTTCCTGGCTGTATTAAAGTATGACGAAGATTAAAGAGGTGAAGTATGAAAAAAGGATTGATAGCATTAATAGTAATATTAGTAGTTATAGGGATATTGGTAGTTTCTGTTTTTGGAAGTTACAATTCATTAGTAGCATTAGATGAAAGTGTAAATTCTCAATGGGCAAATGTTGAAAGCAAACTTCAAAGAAGATTTGACTTAATACCAAATTTGGTTGAATCCGTAAAAGGTGCAATGGCACAGGAACAAGAAGTTTTTACAGCAATAGCTGATGCAAGAGCTAAAATGGCAGGAGCACAAGGAACAACAGAAAAAGTTGAAGCATCAAATGAATTAGAGGGTGCTTTAGGCAGACTTCTTGTAGTTGTTGAAAATTATCCTGAACTAAAATCAAATGAGAATGTAACTGCATTGATGGATGAACTTGCAGGAACTGAAAACAGAATTTCCACGGAAAGAGACAGATACAATGAAGTAGTAAATAGTTATAATTCAGCAATCAGAAAGTTTCCTAAGAACATTTTAGCAGGAATGTTTGGATTTGAGCAAAGACCATACTTTGAAGCAACGGACGGTGCAGATGTTGCGCCAGAAGTGAACTTTGATTAATATTTGGAGAGTGATAAATGTGAAAAAAAGCATACTGCCCTTACTGCTTGCACTTACAATAATTTCAGGTTCAGTTGCTTATGCTCAGTCAAATGTAGTATTTCCTGAGCCAACAGATGCATTTTATGTTAACGACTTTGCTGATTTAATTGAAGATGAAGTTGAAAACAATATATTAAAAGTAAACTTAAATTATGAAAATACTGTAGAAAAGCCGCAAATAGTAGTTGTGACTGTGCCAGACATGCAGGGCTTGGATGAATATACTTATTCCGTTGAACTTTTTGAAAAGTGGGGAATAGGGAATGATGAATATGACAATGGATTGCTGGTATTTCTTTCTTTAGAGGAAAGAAAAATTAAAATTGAAGTTGGATACGGCCTTGAAGGAGCAATTACAGATGCCGAAGCAGGAAGAATATTAGATGCATCAACTGATTATCTTTCTGAAGGAGACTATTCTGCAGGACTGGAAAATGTATTTTTCCAGCTTGCCAGCAAAGTCAATGAAGAATATGGTTATGATGACGATGCAATTTTTAGTGATGTTAATGTAAATGTTCAGGAAGAAAATAATTCTGTAGACTTAGGATCTTTAGTAAAACTTATAATGCTAATCGTAGTGTTGCTTATAATCAACGGAGGATTTGGCGGCGGTTCAGGCAGAAGAAGGCGCAATAACTTCTTTATAGTGCCGGGAATAAATAGATTTGGAAACTATGGCGGAGGAACTCACACAGGCGGTTTTGGCGGCGGCGGATTCGGCGGCGGAAGCTTTGGCGGCGGTGGCGGTTCTGGCGGCGGCGGAGCCGGAAGAGGATTTTAAGAACAATAGATGGTTAATTGGTAAGCAATAGGAAAAACAAAAACTTAGGTTTTCATTAACCTAAGTTTTTGTTTTTGTTGCAATCTATCGCTGCATCTATAAGCTCCATCTACTGCTGTTCCATTGTTATGATAATTTTCCTAAAAAAATAATTTCTTCTGTTTCGGCGTTTGTAATTAACAAACCTAATTCTTCCCAATTTGATGAACCAAGATATCCAAGCCTGTCATCCCAAGTATCGTCATATTCTTCTTTTGAAACATGTTCTCCGTCAACATAATATTCAACCTCAGAATTAATTAGCTTAAAACCATTTTGAGAAACATAATCCTCACCATCTTCAAAATCCATATCATAATCTTCACTGTAATCTTCATCGTAGTCTTCATTATAACTATAATTGTTATATTCTATTTCTGCAGCATCTGTATACAGGTAACCGTAATTAATTAAATTATACAAGCATTCATACATTTTATCCATGCTGTCATCATTTGCGTAAGCTTCACTTAATTGTGCGAAAAAATCGAGAATTTCTTGATCTTTTACTTCATAGGTAACCTTATCCTTAGTGTAAAGCATTTCTTTCCAATCGCCGCTTTCATTTGTTATAGTAATTTTCATGTTCAATCCCCCTTGATACATATGTTATTTGTAAAATATATTATGTAATTTAGATTTTAGCATATATTTTTTTATTTTCTAAATAAAAAGTTTATAACATTAAACATAATCTCATTATAAATAAAAAAATTGTCGCTTTATTACAGCGACATTATATTATATAATATTTCATTTGAATGATTTATCTCAATTATATTGGTTGAAACATTATGTTTTGACTGTGAATTTTTAAAATCTTTGGTAGTTTTGAAATCATCCCAAAAATGCATAGGAATAAATACTTTTGGTTTAAGTTTTTCAATGAAATATTCTCCGCCGCATAAATAATTTTCTTCAAGCCTCCTGTCAACAGGAAAAAAAGCCACATCAATTGAAATTTCTGTTTTTACAATGTCTTCAACTACACTTTTATAAGCATCTTCCATTGTTCTTTCTTCTTCTTTTGTATCACCCATCCATTTCCACCAGTTTAAATCACCGGCATGGAATATATTATGGCCGTCAATATTCACAAGAAAACTAATACCTTCATCAGTTGATCCAAAAGTGTTGATTTTTAAATTATTTAATGAAAAATTTTCATTTTTATTTGCAATATAAAGGTTATTGATATTGTTGTAAATTTTTATATCAAAGCTTAATATGTAATACAATTCTTTTTTATTGTTGCTCCATGCGAGTACTTCTGAATTAAAGTGGTCGTGATGACTGTGGGAAGCAAAAATATACAATGGTTTTGAGCTGTTTAAAATCTCATTCAAAACCTCGTTAAAATTAAAATCTGAATCAGAATTTTTATTATTTTTGAAATAATCAAACATTAAAAATGAACTTTTTGTTTCAACAATGAAACAACTGTGGTAAATATATAATATTTTCAAATTATCACTCCAATCTTTTAATAATTATAATATATTCAAGTAATACTATCAATAATAATAAATATAAAAATATAAGATGGTATTATATCCATAAATTTATAAAATTTAATAATAATTACAAAAAGTATTTGTAATTATTACACCTTTGTAGTATAATTAATAGTTAATAATAATAAAATGAGGATGATAAAATTAATGAAAATTGAAAATGTAATTTTGAATGACAACATTCAAAAAGCTTTACAAGAAATGGGTTTTGAAGACAGTACCCAAATACAGCAAGAAGCAATACCAATAATACTGGAAGGTCACGATATTATAGGACAATCAAATACTGGTACAGGAAAGACTGCAGCTTTTGGAATCCCCATACTTGAAAAAATAGATAGAGAAATAAAACTCCCACAAGCTTTAGTATTGTTGCCAACAAGAGAATTAGCTGTACAGGTAGCTAATGAATTCAGAAAAATCGGGAAATATATGGATGGCATTAAAACAGTAACGGTTTATGGCGGAGCAGACATAAGAACACAAATTACAAAACTTAAAGAGGGAGCTCAAATAATTGTTGGAACTCCTGGAAGAGTTATAGATTTAATAGACAGACGTGTTATAAAACTTGAAAAACTGAAAATTACTGTTTTAGATGAAGCAGATGAAATGTTAAAAATGGGCTTCAGAGAAGACATTGAACTTATACTTAGCAAAGTTGATCACATAACTCAAAAGCTTTTGTTCTCAGCTACTATACCTGATGATATGAAAAAAATTATCAAAAAATTTCTTAACAATCCAGTTTCAATTAAAACTTTAAGAGAAGGTATAACTGCAAAAGAAGTTAAACAAAGCTATTTTTTAGTTAAGCAATCAGATAAACTTGAAGCATTAATAAGACTTATAGATACTTACACTCCTAGGTTAACTTTAGTTTTCTGCAATACGAAAGTATCAGTAGATGAATTGTATGAAAAGTTAAGTAATAAAGGTTATAACTGTGATAAAATCCATGGTGATATAAAACAGACACAAAGAATTGACACTTTAAACAGATTTAACAATGGTTATATTGATATTTTAATTGCTACTGATGTTGCAGCAAGAGGCCTGGATATTAAGGAAGTTGAAGTAGTTATAAACTATGAAGTTCCATCTAAGGAAGATTACTATGTTCACCGTATAGGAAGAACAGGAAGAGCTGGCAAAGAGGGTGCATCATTTACTCTTGTAGCTGCAAAAGAAATGAAAAAAATCGAAAGTATTGAAAAATATACTAAAAAAGCAATTCGCAAAAGAGCAATTCCTACTGTTGATAAAGTTAATGAAGTTAAACAGGATAAATTCATCAGAGGCATAATTGAAGTTATAGAAAAAGGCGAAATCGGTGAAAACAGAGTACTTGCAGAAAAATTGTTAGAAAATGGCTATGATGCAGAAACACTAATAGCTGCAATGATTAAGAAACTTGTAAAATTTGACTTATCCGAAGAAAGAGATTTAAATGATATAGTTCCTGAAAGAAAGAAATCAACAAGAGGCGGAGCTAAAAACCTTGAAAATACAGTTAGGTTCCATGTAAGCTTAGGAAAGAAACAAGGAATAAGACCTGGAGATATTTTAGGCGCTGTAGCAGGTGAATGCGACATACCAGGTTCAGATATAGGAGAAATAGAAGTTTTGGAAAATTATTCATTCTTCAATGCTGCTGCTGAACATCAAAACCGCATAATTGATAAAATGGAAGGCGCTCAGATAAAAGGTCAAGATGTAATATTAGAATTATCTAAAGAAAAAAAAGCATCAAGACCTGCAAGAGGAAAATCAGAAGAATATAAACCTATGTGGCAAAGAAATAAGACTAGAAAAAAATATTAAATAATTATTGACAAAATCAAAATACTAGTAATATAATAATGAAAATGAACTGTGATGGATTGAGTAAGACAGACACAGCAATCAGAGAGGGGAGCCTAGGCTGTAAGTTTCCCGTGCATGACTGTTTGAAAACTAATCCGGAGTTAAACTTGAAAGCTTTGCGTAAGAGTTTGGTATGGATGCCTTAAATCCCTTGAGAAGCAACTAAGGTGGAACCACGAATATTATCTCGTCCTTAAACAA
>JBASLQ010000474.1:0-12617 GCA_049656425.1 Sedimentibacter sp. | reverse complement strand
AAATTAGACTTATATGAATTTTCTTATTATAATGGTATAAATAATAAATAATACAATAAAGGTGAAAATGGTAAACTTATTAAATTTAAAGCCGAATATAAATAAACAAAGAATTTTAAAAAAGCTTCATATTGTTGAAGAAACAGAAGCGAACAAAATTGCAATAAGTATTTTTGATGAAGTGTGTGAAATAATAAAGGAAATCATGAATCTTACTGTGATTTATGCAGAAACAGAAAGTTTAAACCTAGGGTTTGATGAACTTGACAACTGTAAAAAACATGTGATATGCTTTATTTCTTCTAAAAATGATATAAGTGAAATATCCAGCCGTATGATGAATTCCGGCAAGTACATGCAAGGATATTTAATTCATGAAGTTGCTGAGGATGTTATTTTTAGCGCTTCAAACCACGTGAATAAAATCATAAGAAGCGAGGCGGAATTATCAGGTTATAAATTAACAAAAAGATATGCTGCCGGAGATGGAACTATAAATTTAAACAAACAGCAAAATATTCTTGATGCGTTAAAAAAAGAAATTGATGTTGATGTTTATTTAAATGAATATGATGTGCTTATTCCTGGAATGTCTCTTTTGTATGTGTTTGGATTGTATAAAAATGATAATACGGAACGCTTAAAAACAAGCAACAATGAAGAATGCAGCGAATGCAGCTTGTGCGAAAATTTAAACTGTCTTTACAGGGAAGAATAATGACAATGAAAAAATATAATGTTGATTTTGTAAATCAAAATTTAATAATTAGCGTCCTTGAAGATACTACAGTAGCAAAAGCTTGCGAAATTGCAGGCTTTCCTTTGGATTTAGTGTGCAATGGAAAAGGTACGTGCGGAAAATGCAAAGTTGAAGCAGAAATTCATGATGTCAAATCTGTAGTATTAGCATGCAAGACAAGAATAGAAAGTTCAATTAAAATTTACATAACAGAAAATGATTATATAAAAAAGGCAAACATATTGGAATCTGCAATTATAGATGGGTTTGAGTTTAATCCGTCCGTCAGAAAAATATATAAAGATATAAAGAACATTAAGAAAGAATCAGCGGGAGAATTTTTGAATAATTGCGATTTATTTGTGCTGAAAAAATTTTCTCATATGATAAATCAAAAAGAATGCAGCGGAATTACTTTTGTTGAATATGAAAATAAAATTATTGATGTGCAGTTGAATAACACAACTGCATATTTGTATGGAGCAGCAATAGATATTGGTACAACAACTGTTGTTGTATACATTTATGATTTAAATACTGGAATGCTTTTAAAAACATATTCTAATTTAAATAGTCAGATTTCTAAGGGAGCTGATGTTGTAAGCAGGATAAATTATGGAAGCAGCAAAAGCGGGCTTGATGAATTGAATGGTAAAATTATTCATACTTTAAATAATATGGTCGCTAGGGCAGAAATTGAACTTCCATTTTTAACTGAAAACATGTATAATATAATTTTGTGCGGAAACAGTACAATGCAGCATTTGTTTTTTGGACTAAGGCCGGACAGTCTGGGCTTAAGCCCATTTATAGCAATTACTAAGGACTACATACAATGCTGGGGAGAAGAAATTAACTTAAATTGTGCTGACAGATGTAAAGTGATATTTTTGCCTCTCATTGGCGGATTTGTAGGCTCAGACACAACAGCAGTTCTTTTGACATTAGAACATGATGGCAAAAACAACCTTATTATTGATTTAGGAACAAACGGCGAAATAGCTGCAGGAAACATAAACAATTATTATGTTGCTTCCACAGCTTGCGGTCCTGCACTTGAAGGCGGAAGTATTGATTGCGGCATGAGAGGGACTGTTGGCGCTGTTGAAAAGTTTAAAATAATAAATGACAAACTTGAGTTGAAAGTTATTGGCGATTCAGAACCTGCAGGAATTTGCGGCTCTGGCATAATTGACATCACAGCTGAACTTTTAAGATATAATATAATTGACAATACGGGCAGGATGATTTCGCGTGATGAATTTAAAGAACTAAAACCAAAGTCTGAACTTAACAATAATTTCGAAACCATCAATGGAATTAATCGTTTTGTCATTTATAAAAGCGATGACAAAAGTGTTTATATAACTCAAAAGGACATAAGACAAATACAGCTTGCAAAAAGTTCAATATATACAGGATGCATGACACTATTAAAAGCTTATGGGAAAAGTGTGGATGAAATTGATGAAATAATAGTTGCAGGTGCATTCGGAAATTATATAGATATTGAAAATGCTGTTTATATCGGACTCCTTCCAAATGCTTTATCAAAGATAAAATCAATAGGCAACGGGGCCGGAAAGGGTGTGTCATTGTTTTTGCTTAATAAAGATTTGAGAAAAAAATGCGATAAAATAGCAAAAAATTCTACACACTATGAATTGGCTAACAATGAAGACTTTACTGAAGGATATATTAATAATATGAATTTTTAATTTTAGTAGACTCTGTGCCAAAACTTGTTAAGATTTGTTAAGATTTAGGAATTCATTGAAATTCCAGTAAAGGATTTTTTTAAAAAATAAAACTACATATTGTAGCATATTGACATGTTATTAGGTTGATGCTACAATATGTAGTATAACTTTAAACATGATATTTATAATAACGATAGAAAAAGAGGGAACTTATGATTAAGATATTAAAAAGAACGGGGCACTTTGTTGACTTTAATGCTGAGAAAATTGGCAGTGCAATTATCAAGGCAATGAAAGAAACTAAGGATGGCGTTGATGAAGAACTGGCTAGAGAAATAAGTATTAAAATTCAAGATGAATTATCAAGCAAAAACTTTCCGATACCAGTTGAGACGGTACAGGACATGGTTGAAAACGAGCTGATGGACAGTAAAAGGAAAGATGTAGCTAAAAAATATATTTTATATAGATATGAAAGAGATAAATCTAGAGATTCTCGAAAAAGAAAAGATTACAAACTTTTAAGTGAAGAGTTCATAAGCAAGTACAAGCATATTGGATCTCCTATGAATCAACTTGGAAACTTTGTTTATTACAGAACATATTCCAGATGGCTTCCTGAGGAAAGAAGAAGAGAATATTGGTGGGAAACTGTAAGAAGAGCAGTTGAATACAACTGCAGTCTTGTTCCTACTAAAAAAGAAGAAGCAGAGCAATTATATGATAATATTTTTTATTTAAGACAATTTTTATCAGGAAGAACATTTTGGGTTGGAGGAACTCCGGTTTCATACAATTACCCAATGGCTAATTTCAACTGTGCATTTGAAATAATAAATGATTTTCATGCTTTCAGAGATTTGTTTTATTTATTGATGATAGGCTCCGGAGTTGGCGTAAGAATATTAAAAAGTGATGTTGAAGATCTTCCAAAAGTGAGATCTAATTATAAAATCATGCACGAAGATTATTCACCTGCAGAAAAAGCTAAAAGAGAAGATAATACAAGTGTGGAATTCAGCCAGAATAATTCTGTAAAAATAATTGTTGGAGACAGTAAAGAGGGTTGGGTACAGGCACTGGATCATTTCTTAAGCATAGTAAACAGCAGCGAATACAGAAATGTTAATACTATTATTATAAATTATAACAATGTAAGACCAAAAGGTGAAGTTCTAAAAACTTTTGGAGGAACTGCAAGCGGTCATTCGAGCATGAAAAATATGTTTAGCAAAATAGACGCAGTAATTAAAAAGCGCGGTACTATTGACGGCAAGGAACGTTTTAAATTAAAACCAATTGATTGCCTTGATATTGCCAATATCATAGGAGAAAATGTTGTTGTAGGCGGAGTAAGAAGAACTGCAGAAATAATGCTTATTGATTATGACGATGCTGACTGCATAGAAGCAAAAAACAAGCTTTATAAGCAAATAGACGGACAATGGATTGTTGACAAAGATATAATCCATCGTTCAATGAGCAATAATTCTATTTACTACAGGAAAAAACCAACAAGAGAACAATTAAAATGGCAAGTTGAACAAATGCGTTATTCAGGGGAACCCGGATGGGTTAATGAAGAAGCAGGAAATAAGAGAAGAACAAATATGAACGGAGTTAACCCATGTGGCGAAATTCTCCTTGACAATAAAGGATTGTGCAATTTAACAACTGTTAATGTATTTGCTTTTGTAGACGAAAATGGCGTACTAAATGAAAAAGGACTATTAAAGGCTCAGCGTCTGTCAGCAAGAGCAGCTTACAGAATGACATGTGTAGAACTTGAATTGTCACAGTGGGACAGAGTTCAGCAAAGAGATAAACTTACAGGATGTTCATTGACGGGATGGCAGGATATGGTTAATGCTGCAGATTTTGATAAAGAGCAGCAAGCATCACTGTTAAAAAAACTAAAAGAAGTAGCTAAAGATGAAGCAGAACGCTATGCCGGAGAAATTGGAGAAAGTGCTCCTATTCTGGTTACAACAATAAAACCAGAAGGAACATTATCACAGCTTCCTGGAGTATCAAGCGGCGTACATTATTCTCACTCTCCATATTTCTTAAGAAGAGTAAGAATTAACAGTCATGATCCATTAGTGAAAGTTTGTGAAGAGCTTGGGTATTCAATTCATCCTGAAGTAGGACAGGAAATGAAAACTTGTACAACTAAAGTTATTGAGTTCCCTGAAAAAGCACCTGATGGTATAACAAAGTATGACGTTACAGCCATTGAACAGTTGGAAAATTATAAATTGTTCATGGAAAATTATGTTGATCATAACTGCTCTATTACAGTGCATGTAAGAGATAACGAATGGGAACAAGTTGAACAATGGGTATGGGATAACTGGAATGATGTTGTTGCACTTTCATTCCTGTCACTAGACGACAGCTTTTATCAGCTTATGCCGTATGAATCAATAACAGAAGAAGAATACAATAAACGATTAAAAGAAATGAAACCATTTATTCCTTCACTTTTAAGTAAGTATGAAGTACAAGAAGAAATATTGGATATCGGAAATGAAGGCTGCGATTCCGGAATATGCCCAATAAGATAATATATTGATTAAAAATAAAAGGTTGCTTTTAGAAGCAGCCTTTTTTATCGTATCTTCTGGACCCAAAATGGCTGTACTTCAGGGAAACGTTGTTTTGAAAAAGGATTTTGTTATAAAGAATTCCAAAGAATATGGTGCTTCCTACGCTTTCCTCCAGTTGGCTGCGAAACATTTGAGTGATAACAGCATTGTTCTGTATGATATCACCAGTAGTTATTTTGAAGGGGAATATGAAGAAAGCGACATTGTCACCTATGGTTATAACAGAGACAAAAAGAAGGGGCATGAACAGATTGTTATCGGACTTATCTGTAGTAAGGAAGGATGCCCTATAGCAGTTCTATTATTTTTTCTATTGCTCTTATTGTGAATCATTTTAGCGATTACTTCTTTTCCTACACCGCTTTCTCCCAATAATAGGACTGTAGCATTGCTCTGTGCAATTCTGTCTATCATTGAAACAATTAATTTCATTTTTTCGCTTTCAAAGACGATATCGTCACAATAATTAGTTCTTTTAAATTTATATGTTGAACAATTACCTTCTTTAATTACTGTTTTCTTTTCTATTGCTTTTCCAATTGTAGACAGTAACTCTTCTGTTTTAAAAGAGTCATCAAAACAACTATAAGCACCAGATTTTATTAAAACGACTGCTGTTCTAACATCCAAATGTTTAGATATAAAAATAATAGCGAGAGATGGATCAATCACTAAAGAATCTTTAATTAATTTAGTACTGGCTATTTCATCAGTGTCATAATTCGAAATCAGCACATGAACAATGTTGCTTTTCAAGTAACAAATAGCCTGATTCATACCTTGCACAGTTTTTACTTTATATCCATAAGTTTGCAATGAGATTTTTAAGTTATGTGTCCTAAAGTAATCATTATCTATAATAAGTATTGTATGATTTGTAATGTTCATAAATTAAATCTCTCCTTCATTATCAACTAAAATAACTAAACATTCATGTTATAATCTTTTTATTAGTTTGCCAGGAAATTCTCCTGTGTGTATTCCGTTTCTAATAACTGCTACCCCATTAACAAGAACATCTTTAATTCCTACAGGATATTGATGCGGTTTCGTATAGGTAGATTTATCAATTATTTTTTCTTTATCGAATATTATAATATCTGCTTTATAACCTGCTGCTAAATATCCGCGATCTTTTATATTCATTTTTATAGCCGGCAGTAAAGTCATCTTATGAATTGCATCTTCAATATCTATTATTTTTTTCTGCCTAACATATCTTCCTAGTATTCTTGGAAACGTTCCGTAATACTTTGGATGCACTTCAATATCTTTATAATCACCATAAGGTGATACTGCGAGACCATCTGAAGAATATATTGCCATAGATTGTTTCATGACTTCAATTAAATCGGTTTCTATCATGGCGGAAAACAGAATTTTAATTACACCGCCTTCTTCAATGAGTAAATTAATTACAACATCATGTGGCTGCAAATTAACATATTCGGAAATTTGTTCAATATTCATTCCTTCGAATTGCTTGTTTTCCTGCTTTTTCATAGATACAATTCTTATTCGATCCCAAGAAGATCCTATTATTGGGTTTCCCCAATCACTTTTTTTATCCAGCATATCTTCTATTACTTTGACTCTTATATCTTCTTTTTTTAGGGATTCCACTATTCTTTCCGGGCTTAATTCTCTAATCCAGGGGGGAAGTACATCAAGCAGTACGCTCTCGTAAGAAATGTATGGATATACATCATAATCAACATTCAATCCTGAATTCTTTGCTTTGTTAATAATGCTGATAGCTTCTTTGACTTTTCCCCAGTTTTGAGGATGGGCTGCTTTTAAGTGGGATATTTGCAGTTTCACACCTGATTTTTGACTAATTTCAATGGCTTCATCAATTGACTTTAATAAGTAATTTCCTTCATCCCTCATATGTACTGAACATATCCCATCGTATTTTTTAACAATTTTTGCCATTCCAATCAACTCTTCAATTGTTGCAAGAGAATCGGGGCTATTATCTAAACCAAGAGACAAACCATGTATACCATTTATCAGTTCCTTTTCAAGAATTGATTCCATTTTCTCCATTTCATATATTTCGGGCTTTCTTTTCTCAAAACCCATTACTGCTATCCTAATGCTCCCATATCCAACTAATGAGGCTATATTAACAGAAGTCTTTCTGTCAGATAATAGTTCAATAAACTCAGCTTGTGTTTCCCAATTCCAATAATTTGGCTCATTCTTATTTTGCACATAGGATTTTGTGTATTGCTTTAAATCTGATAAGTATTTCGTGTTAATAGGACCTAATGTGTGACCACCTTGACCTATAATCTCTGTTGTTATTCCTTGCCGGATTTTACTTTCTGCTTTAGGGTTTGCATAAAGCGAAAAGTCAGAATGAGAATCAATATCAATAAATCCAGGACATACTATGTATCCTTCTGCGTCAATTACTTCTGCACTTGAATCATTTATAAATTGAGAAATTTCTTTTATATAGCTATCTTTAATTCCTATATCTGCGGTATATGACCTGATACCAGAACCATCTAAAATCTCACCATTTTTTATAATTATATCATACATAATGTATCTCCCTATCATTTGAAGCTATTTTTTAAATATTTCAATTTCAATTAACTACTTCTAGATTGATATAGTATAACATATTAATCTAAGAGTATCAACGTTTTCCTCCAAACCAATTTATCAGAAGCAGATGTAAAATAATTTGACAATTTTATTCGCGAGTTTGAAGTTTATTGTCCATTTGTTTTACATTATTATTTTAATTATCTAGTTATTTTAAGAAAAATAATTATTGCAAGACTTAAAAACAATTGATAGTGGCTTGTTAAACATTTTTTTGAGTAATGGCTATTTATGTTGGCTTAAAATATGCATGTATTAAAAGAACATAACATGCAATAAAATTTCTAAAAAGTAGCGATGATGTACTGTAGATTAGAAAAAAAATAGTAAGAAAACATGTTCTTGATTTTTTTAGCATTATTAGCAAGAAATTTTAATAACTTTTGAGGTGATTATGTGGACATAAACAAAATTATGAAAGAAATTGTTATTATTGACGGACATACAGATATTCCAAAAGATGTGTATCAAAGAGAATCTAAAGGAGAAACAGATGTATTCATGAGAAAACATTATGCAGAATTAAAAAAAGCTGAAGTAAATATCGCATTTGTCAATGTTTTTACTAAAAGTTCTCCTGAATTAACTTTAAAAGACGCATTATTACAAATTGAAAAAATAATAAAAGTTACGAAAGAAAATGATGATGTAGTGCTAATAAAAAGCAAAAGTGATTTAGATTATGTTTTAAAAACAGATAAATTAGGTCTTGTTCTGTCGCTGGAAGGATTTGAACCTTTATGCAATTCATTGGAACTGTTAAATATCTATTATGAACTTGGTATGCGAGCAGGTATGCTTACTTGGAACAATGCAAATTCATTTGCTTCAGGTGCTGATATCAAAGATGGTGGTATTACAAAGTTTGGTGTTTCAGCTATTGAAAAGATGAATTCATTAGGTGTTTTGGTAGATGTTTCTCATATTAATGAACAATGTTTTTGGGATATAATAAAGATAAATAAACAGTCTACTATCGCATCTCATTCAAATGCAAAAGCGTTGTTTAATCATGATAGGAATTTGACAGATGAACAAATAAGGGCTATCGCAAAAAATGGTGGTGTGATAGGTGCAGTTAGTTATTTTTCTAAAGTTAATGAGGATAATTTAAACGTTAAACATCTAGATGACGATAATACTGAAACGATTTACGACTATATAAAACATATTGAATATTTGGTGAATCTTGTAGGCTATGATTATGTTTCGTTTGGATTTGATTTCAATGTGTATCTTGGAGATTTCGGCGTCAATGGGTTGGAAAGTGCGGAGAAAATTAAGGACGTTATCCGATTGCTTTTAGAAAGGAATCATAAATTAGAGAATGTAAAAAAAATAGCAGGTGAAAATTTGCTTAGAATACTGTATAAAATTATATAATTATTGAAACTAACAAATATAAATTAAATTGAAGATATGTTTTAATTATGAAATATATTAATAAGTATTTGTAGATATTCAGACCTGTGATAAACCAAAAAGATAAATACTTAAACAGCATAGAATAAAAATTGTCTAAATTTTAAGAAAAAACAGCATGTTATTGAATGCTTAAAAATAATATTTATTTAAATATTATTTTATTTGTGGTATAATTATAAAAATATATATAATGATTTGGCTGGTAATTATGCAAAAGATATATATACATGAAAACGTTTAATTCTATAGCATATAAGAATATGATTTATAGAATTAAACAATCATAAAGACGAATTGAATATAGCGTTTTGTGAAAGGGGGCTACTGGATATTCATAATGTTGGAAAATCTAGGCTTAATAGTAAGATTGTTAGGAAAATAAAAATTTAGAAAAGAGGGAAAAAATGAAAAGTAGAAAAAGGTTTATAAATGTAATTGCCTTAACAATTGCTTTAATTCTTATATTAACAGGGTGCGCTCAACCGAAAGCCCCTACAAATGTTGCTGCTACAGGGGACGATAAATACTCTCGAGAGCTTGTTGTTGCAGTATCAGATGAAGCAGAAGGAACGGATACGCAAACCATATCAAAAAGTAATCTAGCACATATTTTATTGTATGGATTGTTGCTTGATGTCACGATAGATGGCAAATCATATGCTCCGGATGTAGCTGAATCATACACTGTTTCAGAAGATGGATTGACATGGACATTTAAGCTTCCTGAAGGCGCTGAATTTTCCAACGGCGATCCTTTAAATGCACAAGCCATAAAAGATTGTTTTGAAAGGAACGTCAAAGAAGGAAGTTATGCTTCCGACTATGTAAATATTAAAGAATATGATGTAGTAGATGACAGGACATTTGTTATTAAACTTAGCCAGCCTGATCCCGTTTTATTTACAGTTATATCATCGATTCAATCAGGTATTGTAGATGCTAAGGCAGCAAAAGATATGGGAAGTGATGCGTTTAAAACAAAAGCTGTCACTTATGGTCCAGCATATGTTGAAGAGTGGGTACAAGGATCTCATATGACACTAAAGCCAAACCTTACATATAAAAACTTCAGCCCTGAAACCATAAACAAAGGACCTATACAATTTGATAAAATTACAGTTAGATTTATTCCAGATTCGTTTACCCTTGTTAGCGAATTAGAGCAAGGCAAGGTAGATATTATTGATTTTGTACCTTTAGAAAAAGTGGAATCTTTAAAAGCAAATCCAGATATTAAAGTATATGAATCAATGCAGCCAGGTGGAACTGTAATATATATGAATACAAAGGATCCGATATTGAGCGATATTAAAGTTAGGCAGGCTATTACGCTTGGTATCGATAGAGATGAGATTGCATTAGCATTGGATAATTATGTTACTCCAAGCTACACATTCATGTCGCCTTCAGTAACTAGTTATAGTGTGGAAAAAGAAAAAGAAATGGCTGAGAAATGGTCAACTGATAAAGAAAAGGCTAAATCACTTTTAGATGAAGCAGGGTGGATTGATAATAACGGCATCAGAGAAAAAGATGGAAAGAAGATGACTATAGAATTATTAACTGCTATGGATATTTCTGCTATAAAATCAGCTGCCCCAATTATTCAAAAGCAGTTAAAAGATATAGGTATTGATTTACAAATAAGAGAACTTGAACATTCATATGTTAAAGATAATGCAAAAGATGGCAACTTCCAATTAGCAACAAGATCAGTTCAATGGGCGGATCCGATGCATGTATTTAGCTTTACAACTGATTCGAAATATTATTCCAACACAGACTTAGATAATCTAATTAATGATGCTATGTATATTCCGAATTTAGATGAAAGAATGAAAAAATTCGAAGAAGTAACAGATATGATGTATGATCAGATGCCTGCTATCAGCTTATTCTATGAAAAATGGTTTAAGGCAAGCAGAGTCGAAATTGAAGGTTATTCAATAGATGCTCAAGGAAATGCTAGGTTTATGGACGTAAAAAAACTTATAACTAAATAGGCTTTATTAAATGGGTTAAAACTCAAAAATGAAATGTATTATTTTATTTAAAATATGATAATACATTTCATTTCATTGTAATTATTTTATTAAATAATGTTGGGAGGTATATTTATGTTTGAATACATAGTAAAGAGATTATTGCTTGGCATTCTTGTATTGTTGTCATTGAGCATTTTATTGTTTGCAATAATGCATAGTATGCCAGGAGATCCAATTCAGCTAATAGCAGGTGACAGGACGGATCCACAAAGAATCATAGAATTAAGAGTAAAATTCGGATTAGATAAGCCGATTTACATACAATATTTTAAATGGCTCACAAATGCATTAAGGGGAGATTTTGGTCTGTCAATTCTAGCCAGCCAGCCTGTAAATGAATTAATAATGAGTAGATTTAAATATACTTTGATGCTGTCAGGAGTGTCTGTTCTTTTGCAATACTTTCTGGCTATACCGATAGCACTGTATGCAGCCTTTAAAAAGGATTCGATTTTTGACAAGGCTACAGTTTATTCAACAATTATACTTTGGTCAACACCACAGTTTTGGTTTGGAATACTATTAATATTATTATTTGCTATTAAATTCCCAATATTCCCGATATCCGGTTACAGCGGACCTGCTTCATTAGTTTTACCGGTTGCAACAATCACATTAACGAATATGGCATCCGGAATTAGAGTAACAAGATCAGAAATAGTTGATATTTTAAATGAAAAATATATTATTACTGCTTATGCTAAAGGACTAAATGAAAAGAAAATTTTAATAAAGCATGTATTAAGAAATGCGCTTATACCTACAACGGTAATGTTTTTTTTATCAGTTCCATGGATAATCGGTGGATCAGTAATTGTAGAAAGAATATTTGCTTGGCCTGGAATGGGTTATTTACTTTGGACTTCTATAACTAAACAAGACTACCCCGTAGTACAGGGAATCGTTATGATTATTGGTTTATTGACTGTAATATCAAATACTATAGGGGATGTAATTGTAGCTTACCTGGATCCTAGAGTGAGAAAAGGTGCGGGAGGAATATAACAATGAAAAAAATGCTTTTCAATAAGAATTTTATTGTTGGATCGTTGATAACTATAAGTGTAATTATTTGTGCAATATTTGCTGATGTTATTGCCCTTCATCCATATGATGAAATAAATATTATCAATAAGCTGCAAGGGCCCAGTGCATCTTATTATTTTGGTACTGATATGTACGGACGCTGCGTTTTTAGCAGAATAATTTATGGTACAAGGATAGTGCTACAGGTGGGTTTAATTGTCACAATGATACAGTTATTGGTTGGAGTGACGCTGGGATTATTAGCGGGATATTATGGCGGTAAAATAAAAAAAATAATATCATTTATAACCGATATTACATGGGCAATGCCTTCTATAGTAATGTCATTAGCTATTGTAACCATATTGGGACCGAGTTTAAATAATGTAGTAATTGCCATTGCATTTGTCGGTTGGGCACAATATACAAAAATAATAAGTGCAAAAGCACAAAC